>CAZAPE010000026.1:6133-16374 GCA_964487065.1 uncultured Planctomycetia bacterium
AAGAGAGCTCGGCTAATTTACCCGGAATTCCTATGGTATCAGAATTGAAATATTTCTCGAACCGCCCAAAATCTTCCAGGGCAATCAATAGATTATTCACGGGAAGAACCCGAGGAGCATAATCACCCGCATACCTGTATTGAGAAATAATATCCAACGATATTGGCAATGCCTGCCCTAAAAAATCAAAATTTACCGGATGATATATCGCGCCGAAATACCTGAACATTCCCGCGGTTCTGGATAATTTATCTCTTTCGGTAAAGCCGGCATCGGCAATCTGAATAATGCCCCCCGGCGCCAGAAGCGACAACATATTTTCAAGGCAGCTCGCTGCTCCCACATCAAGGCTTAACCTGCCTTCAAAACCCCTATCTAATAGAAGGCGAATATATCCTTGGTAAGAAAGAGAACTAATGTCTTCAATCTCTCTTAGGTCTTCCACATATTTAATTCTTTGGAAAAAGGGTTTGCCTAATCTCCTCAACAGGCTAACATCGCCTTCCTGGATAGCCCTTTTTATTTCATCTAAATTATATCCTTCAATTATTTCATCTTCTGCCATATCAATATATGTTCTTACCTCTACTTCATATACCCTGCCCTCCTTAATCTCAATTATTTTTGTGGGCAGAGAATTGAATAGAAGACTGGCGCGGATTAAGAGCGCAGGTTCTAATTTACTTAAGGTATCTGCATTCAAGACATCTGCCTGCAAAACTCTAATCCTGTCTCTATGGACCGCCAGATGAGGGGCGGATAATAAATCTTCTATTACCCGAGGAGAATAATCCAGCAGAATATAAGTAATTCGGTTATAATAATCCCTGCCGCTTTCCTTATCTAACTCTTTAACTCTCTCTAAAAATATCCCTGCGGAGTAGCCGTCTCCCGCACCCCATTCCTGAATCACTATTTCTTGAGGCAGACTGCCTTCAGAGTCTAAAGCCTGCAGTTTCCGATAAAAATCCTCCGCGTTCCTTTTAGCGCAGGCAGGCTCTAAGGTTTTTTCTTTATCCACAGTTCCAAAGGCATTGGCACCAAATGCACTGTAATATAATGCATTTAATAAATTAAAAAAACTCTGAGGATGGTCGTAAGGATAATATTCTCCCAACCACTGACTATCTGAAATATCTGAGACTGCAGAAGGTCCTAACGGCTTTTCCTCCATAAGTTTTATGGCAAAATCAAGTTCTTCTCCGTGACGAAGAAATCTTAACTGTTTCCTTCCTGCCGCCATAACATCGCTCCACATTTTTTCCTCTTGCGCCTGCCAAGCCATCGCTACATCCATTAGCATTCCTGCTCCTTCATCCTCAGCATAAGCTGGCTCAACCTTGCGGGCTAAGTCCCGAGCTTCTTCATAGGGAGGGATAAAAACCATTCCTTCAATTTTCTCTATGGATAAAGTCTCAATGTTAAGAGATAAATCTACATCGCCGCCGAGTCTGAAGGATAAAATTTTGCCTTCAAGAGAAAGCCCCTCTATCTTTAAGAATCCCGAATGCAGGCGGGAATTTATATAATCTTCAAAGCTTCCCTCCTTTCTACCTCTCCATTCTTTCACTAATCTAAGCACCTGACGGACATTTTCAACCATAACCTCGAATTCTCCGGGAGCTAAAGAGCAATAGGTATATTGCCCTAAGCGAGTAAGTCTCCACTCTTCGTCTCGTAAAACTATCGCCGGAATCCAATTCGGATTCGGAAAATGAGAGGTATTAAATGAAGGTAGATTCTTAATTATCTGCTCCCTAACTGCTTGAGAGGAAGAATCTGGCGAGAAATCTATAACCCTTCTTAAAGAATCTGAGAAACAATTAAATATGCGGCCAGAAAAATAGTCTGGAAGTGTTTTACCACTATAAGAAAAAAGAAAGAAGAATAAAACACCTAATACCCGCACAGAAACTGTTTTCATCTTCCTTCCTTTCATATTTCCTCCCTCCCGCTAAGTTTACATTTTAGTCCCGGACTGAAATGTAAACTTATCCCCGTGTACATCTCAGAGGTGTATATCGAACTCACAGAGGTAATATGGTTAATAAATTCTTAAAAACCAAGTCCCCAATCCTTTTTCAGTTAAGTTATTTAAACTAAGGCGTCGGGTTTATCAGCCGGAGATACCTGCGAATCCTGTTTAACCCTACAACTTCATTAATCAAAGCTTCAGCCACAGGCTGACTGAAATGCCCTGTCATCGCCTCTATTATGCCTACATTGTTGGGCACAATAACCGACTCTTGAGGAACATTTATTATTACATGGACCTCACCGGGAATATTTCCATCGACAATCTCTATAACCGGCAAATAGTAATGAGTAATCTCCAGCTGATTACGCAATTGACCTTCGATATCTGTCGTAAGCATCTTTTTGTCTGTTAATATAACAAGTCGTGGATCGTCTTTCAATAAATCTGTTACAACTTGAGCGTTAAGGCCTTCTCCGTTTATCATAAGAGTAATAACATGTGAAAACTGCTGAGGTGTTTTAACCGCAATACTGTCAATGCCTAAAAGATGCGTCCCGAGTTCGTCTGATAAAGAAAATTGAACATCGGACCAGTGATGAGAGCCCGGCTCTACTTCCAGACCATGTATGCCTTTGCTTTCGCCTATATCAGTATCACGCCTTACATATACACCCCTAACTGTAATATTATATCCTGCTTCAAGCAGAGGAGTTACTACAGCCAATGTAGATGTAGTATTACAGGAGCCGGCTCTGACGTCAGAATTTGCTTCTAAAATAACAAAGTCGCTGGCAACTGTTGAAAATAGGGGGGCAATTGATGATATATCTCCGCCCTGGAATACTGCTCGTAAACCCAGCGGCTGGTAAATAGTCTGTTGATAATACTGGCCCCAGCTTTTATATTCCTTTCCATCAATTTTTAAAGGCTTTTTCTCTTTTCCGGGAGTTGCATCGATCACAATAGGCCTATGCGATCCTGCAAAATCCATAATAGTGCCTTCCATAACAGGAATCCCGGCCGCCGCAAAAGCATCTCTTTGCTCACTGTTTAAAGCGACCATTCTGTGGCCCTGATTAATAGCCAAGTTATATGTGTCGGGCTTGATGCTTGCTTTGGATACTGCTACGCGATAACCGGCATTGCGCGCAGCCTGGCCTATTAACGCGCCAACTGTTCCGGCGCCGTTTATCCAGACCCATTGTTCAGGTCTTACAATCATGGTCGGCACGCCGTACTCGCTTTCGTAATTAAAAGTAACTACAGCAGTAGTTCTGCCGCCTTCCGGAGTAAGCATCATCTGAAAAAACTTTGCTTCTCTCCCCTGCCACTCTTTAGTTACGTGAAAACCGCCTACGCGGCTATCTTCAGAGATAATATTGGAATCGCCAAAGTTCCATTGCCTGCGAGAAGAAAACAGAATATCAATTTCATTGCCTGCAGGACTCAAAACCTGAACTGCTCTACCTTGAGAAATATACTCCTGATAAACGTATTCCAAGGTAGCCATAGAAACATCTTCTAAGGTCATTCTTGTGCCATGGATAGGAATTACCTCTAAAATACCTAAATCTTTATTCTCACGAACATGAGCAAACTCCACGCCGCCTTTTGTCAATGTGAAGTATGCGTCGCCTTCTGCAAGAGCCGTAAATCCTGCTTCTGAAACATCGGTTAAAACCGTTTTTTGAATTTCAAGGATTCCTAAGTTCGGAACAGCAACTCTTCTGAAGCTTAAATCATAATTGGGATTGGAAATTGAAAATGCAGAAACCGCAAAAGATACTACAAGAAACGAAACCGCTAAAAATTTGACTGGCCTCATTGCCCTCCTCCTTTTCTTATTACTTTATAAACCTATACTCCAAGCCTAGTATATTTTTAGCATACTTAATAAACCCTGTCAAGGTAGAGTCTAATTTTTTAACAGATCCTGGGAAGTTGTGTCCCGTATGGATAATCTATAATCCTTCTGCCACCGGATATCGTTTTAAGCACAGCCTTTCCTTTATATATATCGCTAACAGTGCCTATTGTAACTGCATCTCTAAACCCTGAAGATTTAAGGGCTACCAATGCCTCCAACTCCTCTTTTTTATCTATAACCAGAACAAATTTGCCTTCATTGGCAAGATATAGAGGGTCAAACCCAAGCATATCAGATATAGCTTTTACTTTTTTATTAACCGGAATTTTATTTTCAGAAATTTCAATTCCAAAATTACTCCCCTCAACTATCTCATTCAGCAATACTCCCACTCCGCCTCTTGTTACATCGCGCATAAATTTTATTCTTCTGCATTTTGAAATAAGCCTGTTAATTACACCCCAGAGGCTGCAACAATCTGACTCAACAGTTGCTTTAAATTTAAATTCGCCGCGGGCAAGTAAGACAGCTATCTCATGATCTCCAATATTACCGTTAATAATAACCTTATCCCCAGCTTTTATGTTACCAATCTCTAAATCCCTATACTTGCGTATACCAATCCCGGATGTAGTAATAAATAGCTTATCAGCCTTGCCGCGCTCAACCACTTTGGTATCGCCGGTAACGATTTCAACCCCTGAGGCTATTTTTGCTTTCTTTATCGATGACAACACCCTCTCAAAATCAAATAAAGGGAAACCTTCCTCGATAATAAAACTTAAACTGATATATAGCGGCTCTGCTCCGCTCACCGCAAGGTCATTTACAGTTCCAAAAACTGCAAGCTTGCCGATATCCGAACCGTTAAAGAAAAGAGGATTTACGGTATATGAATCAGTAGTATAAGCTAATTTTTGAGATTTTATATCTATAGATGCAGCGTCGCGCAGTTTTTTTAACTCATGATTACCTAAATATTTAAATATTAAACCCTGAACCAAATCCCTGCCGGCGCGGCATCCGGAGCCATGAGCTAAAATTATATTCTTATTCATCTTTTAATAATTTAAACTATATATAATTTAATCTCGCTGCTCAATGAAAATCAAAAAAATATCCAAAATTTAAATTACATACTAAATATTAAAAATAAAAATTCTGAAATCATAGCCTCATTATTTATAGATTTAAAACAGCAATACATACAAAAATGCATTGCTGCAGTTAAGATTTACTTTTAATTCTGATATTTTCATTTTTAATATGCATTTTTAATATTTTATCTTTAATTTTTAATTTCCTGCTCCGCCATATTCCCTACAATACTTATAGTAGGCGCTGCAGGTACCCTCACTCGAAACCATGCACGGCCCAAGAGGATTCTGAGGGCTGCATTTCTTTGCAAAAAAACCGCATTCATGCGGTGTAATTAACCCTTTAATAACATCAGAGCAGCGACAAGTGCTATCTTGCTTCGATATTTTTATTTTTAAAGGCTCCTTTCTTTCAATATCATAGCTTTTATATTTTTCCTTAAGTTTTAACCCGCTACTATGAATATTTCCCAGCCCTCGCCAATTTATACAATCAATATCAAATACACATTTAAGCATCTCTTGGGCAGAGATATTACCGCCATCATTCACAGCTCTTTTATACTGTACATTAAAAAGCTCTTTATTTTTAATCAACCCAAGCAAAACAAAAACTGTCTCCAATATATCTTTTGCTTCAAACCCTGATATCACAGAAGGCATATTATACTTTTCGGCAATTCTTTTAAAACTCGAAATCCCTATAATAACAGCAACATGTCCGGGGAGAATTAAACCATCTATATTTAATTCACCGGATTTAAGCAAGCTCTCCAACGCCGGGGGAATTAACTTTAAAGAAGAAAGAATAAAAAAATTAGATGCTTTTTCATTATATGCCTCAAGAACCGTAGCAGCTATTAATGGCGCTGTGGTTTCAAATCCGACGGCAAGAAGCAATACTTTTTCATTTTTATTTTTTAACGCATAGAAAAGGGCATCCAGAGGCGAATAGACAATATGAATATCTTGGGATGCTTCTTTCTCAAGGGATGTCTTTGATCCGGGAACTCTAAGCATATCGCCAAAAGTAAAAATTTTATAACCGCGCCTTAAATACTCTATCGCTTTATCTATAAAATCAGTATCAGTAACGCAGACCGGACAACCCGGACCTGATATTAATTTAATATTTTCAGGCAAAACTGATGGTATGCCATATCTAAAAATCGAAACTGTATGCGTACCGCATACCTCCATAAATCGCAAAACACCTTTTTGTTTCAAAGCCAATTTTTTAATTTCTGAAATTATTCTATCCATCGATCTCTCTTAAAAGACCTTGCACTTCTAAAGCATCCTTCTTTGAAATTGTTTGAATTGAAAATCCGGCATGAAGCAGGACATAATCACCCCTTTTTACAAGAGGCGTAAAGCGTATATCTATACCGCGCTCGACACCAAAATAGTCACAGAGCGCCTTATTTGACTCCTTAATCTCTTTGATTTTAACTGGAATTGCTAAACACATATTTTTACTTCGTTTAAAAATAAAAAATTAAATATTAAAAAGCAAAATTACAGTGTAAAATCCAAAATTTTAAAAATATTTACTCTAACCTATCCCTTTACAGAAGTTCATTAGCTATCACTACCTGTCCTAAAGAAACCCCGCCGTCATTAGCAGGGACTCTACCCTGAATATAAACTTTAAAACCTTTGCTGGTTAGCCTATCGTATACACGGGTTAAGAGAACAAAATTTTGAAAGACACCTCCGGTAAGACAGACCTTATCTATCTTATATATGCGCCTGAGGCGGATAAGAAGCTTGTATAACATTTCAACAATACCATTATGGAATTTTGCCGCAATACGCTCGTTTGAAACAGCCTTTTTTAAATCATTAACGATTTCTTTTATCACGCCGGATGCGGATATAATGAACCCTTTTTTCTGTTTATCAATATCAAAGATATAAGCCTCTTTACAATACTCATCCTGTATTTGTTCAAGCTTAATCTCTGCCTCACCTTCAAATGTTGCCATATCACAAAGACCAAGCATTGAGGAAACAGACGCAAAAAGTCTGCCCATGCTGGATGTTAAAGGAGAATTTATATTTCCTTTAAGCATAGTTATAACATTATGAATATCCTCTCTTGCATATTTCTTTATAAAACCAATATCAAGATTAAACAGCTCCTCTTTATACGCATGGTAAAGCCAGGATAAGGCCATATGCCGGGGATACTTAATAGCCTTTTCAGCTCCCGGCTGCGGAAGATATTCAAGATGCGCAAGACGTGAGAAATCTTTCAAATCAGCAATCATAATCTCTCCACCCCAAATAGTAGAATCAAGACCATATCCGGTGCCGTCAAAAGCTACGCCAAGAACCTTATCGCGTAAATTGTTTTCAATCATGCAGGAAGCAATGTGCGCATGGTGGTGCTGAACAGTAATAAGTTTTTTATTATTTTTTTCGCATAAATCTTTTGCATATTTTGTCGAATAATACTCCGGATGCATATCCGCGACTATTATTTCCGGCTCAACTTCAAAAAGCTTTTCATAATGAAGAATACTTTCCTGGAAAACATCAGTCGCAGCAACACTATCAAGGTCACCTATATGCTGACTTACAAATACGTGATTATCTTTTGCGCAAGCAATTGTATTTTTCAAATACGCTCCTACTGCAAGAAGCGGTGTTTTAAAATTATAATCCAGACTAATTGCATTCGGCGCATAGCCCCTGGCGCGTCTTATTATATACTCTTTATTAAAATCACCGTCTAAAGACAAAAACACCCTGGTTACAGAATCATCGCAGCGTATATTGATTTCTCTATCATGGATAAGAAAATAATCGGCAATATCTTTTAATTTATCAAATGCATCAATATCTTTATAGACAATAGGCTCCTCTGCGATATTACCACTTGTCATGACAAGTGGAGTATCGATATATTTACATAAAACATAATGCATAGGAGTATACGGGAGCATAAACCCCAGATACTTGTTATCAGGAGCAACAGAAGCAGCTATTTTAGATTGCGTTTTTTTTCTAAGTAGTAATATCGGCCTTTTGAAAGATAAAAGCAGCGTTTTTTCCCGATCATTAATTTGCGCGCTATCTTCTACCATCGCTATGCTTTTCGCCATTAAAGCAAACGGCTTAGATATTCTCCCCTTTCTCTGGCGCAGTTTTTTAACAACTTCCTCATCATGGGCATTACAAGCAAGCTGATATCCACCAAGGCTTTTAATGGCTATGATATGGCCCTCTTTAATTAGCTGGGCTGCTTTTTCAATCGCTCCTTCACCCTTTCCCGTAACTTGTAGCTCGTAACTAGTAACTAGTTTAATTTCCGGCCCGCATTCCCAGCATCCGTTAGGCTGAGCGTGAAATCTTCTATTGCTTGAATCACTGTATTCTTTTTCGCAGCGCTGACACATAGAAAAAACATCCATCGTGGAATTTTTGCGATCATAAGGTATGTCTTTAATGATAGTAAACCTGGGTCCGCACTGAGTACAATTTATAAAAGGATAAAGATATCTTCTGTCTTTTACATTGAATAGTTCTTCCAGGCAATCAGGGCAGGTTGCAATATCGGGAAGCACGAGAGCCATTTTCTCAAACTCTTGAACTGACTCTTTTATTTCAAAACCATCATACCCGAAATACTCTATCTCATCAACCTGTATAGTTTCTATAAACGCAGATGGCGGCTTCTCCTCATATATTCTGGAAACGAAATCATAAACTTTATCTTTCTCACCCTCTACATTTATTAGCACACCTCTGGAATCATTACTAACCCATCCTTTGAGATTCATCCGGCTAGCTAACCGGAATATAAAAGGCCTAAAACCCACTCCCTGCACAGCACCCTGGATAAGAATGCCGAATGCATCGTCGTTTTCTACCTTTCCTTTTTTGGGTTTTATCTTAAGCATTTATGCATTTTAGTTTTATATAAGATATAAGTCAACACTGCTTCTTTTAAAAATAACTCATTTATCAATTGTAAGGTCTTTGAGGTATTGGGGAAACTCTGATTTCAGTTTTTTAATTCCCGATTGCACTTCATTTGATATGCCTTCCTTTAAACTTACATCTTTTGGTACTACTCCTATAAGAAAGACTCTTGCATTTAGACCCTGCATCTTAAGAGCCTGCAGAAATAAGCTCATAGACCCGGCGTGCGTTGAAATAGACGGTATATCATCTATGTTTTTCAGTATAACTATCTCACCGCACTTCTTTTCTAAAGAATATACAGTATCAAGTATAACTATATACTGCGGAGAAAAATCTATAATCTGTTTTATATAATTCTCCGGCACTGATCCGGAGTCTATGACAGACAAATTTTCTGATTCATATATCTTTAGTTCTTCCGCCAAGAGAGACCCAAAAGCATCATCGCCTTTCATCCTGTTACCGACACCTAAAACAAGAATTCTTATTTTAGAATCAAACATCGAATATAATCGTAGTTTTGTACCTGTTACCTATTTTTTCTAAATTTAGGCCATGATAAGTAGCTGCTTTAATCTCTCTTTTTATAGCATAGCCTCTGTCTTTATAAACTTCACCAAAAACGGTTGCTTTAATATTTTTATCATCTAAAAACGTAATTTTAAAATCTGAAAAAACCATATAATGAACAGAAAAAAAATATAGTAATTCATTAAGCCACCTTATCAGAAGCTCCTCTTTATTTGGAGCCGTTAAAACAATGTGCTTTTTAATTTTTCTGCTTATATTACAAAGGCCTGCTATGATATCAAAAAGAGCCTTCGCTGAGTTTTCATACAAGCCTGTTAATGAACTAGAGCTTATTTGAACTCCTATATCTGCTGTATGCGGGATAAACTTATAGAAACTTCTCATTGTTTTTAAGAATATACAAAAATTTTAAAACCTGTTCTTGCGGATGGCAGATTTACAGCTTTATTACAAAATTTTGCAAAATTAGTGAACTTGTATATTTTTACTTATTCTTTTAATATTAAATCTTAAACTGCAGCCAGATGCGTCTTACCTGTGCTCTGCTAGAATTCAATTCTTATCTGGGCCGCCAGAGGCTCGAACTCTGCACCTCCCGACGTAAAGTCGGGATGCGTCTTACCTGTACTCTGCTAGAATTCAATTCTTATCTGGGCCGCCAGAGGCTCGAACTCTGCACACCCGGCTTAAAAAGCCGGTGCTCTACCTGATGAGCTAGCGGCCCAAAAACTTATTTTCTCAAAATTTCATCATCCCGCACCTCCCGACGTAAAGTCGGGATGCTCTACCTGATGAGCTAGCGGCCCAAAAACTTATTTTCTCAAAATTTCATCAT
>CAZAPE010000027.1:0-8022 GCA_964487065.1 uncultured Planctomycetia bacterium
TATTTTCAATCCCCTGGACTCAAGTAATCTCCCAATAGAAGCGGCGGCGATGCCCTTACCAAGGTTTGAGACCACCCCTCCTGTTATAAAAATATATTTTGTCATCCTACTCCACAGTAACGCTCTTGGCAAGGTTTCTAGGTTTATCTATATCGTGACCCTTTAACGCTGCTATATAATAAGCCAAAAGCTGTAACGGAATAATCGTAAGCAGAGGAGAGAATATGTCTTCTATCTTGGGGATAAAAATTACTTCCTTTACGTAATCTTTTATCTGTTTGTTTCCTATGGTCGCAACCACAATTGTCCTACCACGGCGAGCTAATATCTCATGAATGTTGGACATCATTTTATCGAGGATGAAAGAGTCATTGGCAACACATACCACAGCCCTATATTCATCGATTAGGGCAAGGGGACCGTGTTTCATTTCTCCGGCAGCATAACCTTCGGCGGGGATATAGGAAATTTCTTTTAGTTTCAAGGCCCCTTCCAAGACCGTAGGGTAATTAATGTTCCTTCCTAAATAGAGAAAAGCCCCAAAATGAAGATGTTTTTTGGCGATGGCTTTTATTGACCTCGAAGCCTGAAGAATCTCCTTCTGTTTTAAAGGAACGTGCCTAAGGCAGGCTAAAGCTTTACGTATGTAATTTTTGCTCAACGTATTTTTTAAATCAGCTAGATACAAACCTAAAAGATACAAAACCATCAGCTGAGCCGTATAGGCTTTAGTGGAAGCGACGCTTATCTCAGGGCCGGCTTGGGTATAAATAACGGAATCCGTCTCCTTAGTTAGCGACGAGCCCAGAACATTACAGATGGAAACCACCTTAACTTTGTTTTTCTTCGCTTCCCTTACAGCTGCCAGAGTATCTGCGGTCTCGCCCGATTGGCTGATAGCAATAACCAGTGTCTTTTCCTTTATAATAGGTTTTCTGTACCTAAATTCGCTTCCGAAATCAACCCAAACAGGTATACGCACAAATGACTCTATTATATATTTACCGACTAAACCAGCGTGATAAGCGGTCCCACAGGCAACGATAACTAAATTCTCTATCTTTTTAAGGGCTTCATTTTTTATATTAAGCCCTTCGAATTTTATATTACCTGAAGAGGTTACATAACGGGAAATAATCTTCAAAAGGACGTTTGGCTGTTCATAGATCTCTTTCAACATGAAATGCTCAAAACCACCCTTTTGAACTTCATCTATATCATAAGAAATGATGTCTATCTTTTTATGTACCTCTTTTCCCACAACATCAAATATCTTTACATCGTCTTTATTAACGACGGCGATTTGATTATCTTCAAGATATATCACTTTTTTTGTATGACTCAAAACCGCCGAGACATCTGAAGCGATAAAATTTTCGTCTTCGCCTAAACCAATAGCCAAAGGGGAATCGCGTCTTGCGACTACAATTTTATCTGGTTCTTCTAAGCTCAATACACCTAACGCATAGGAACCTTTTATCTTCCTTAAGGCCTTCTTTACAGCTTCCTTTAAATTTCCATCATAGAATTTGCTAATCAAATGAGCGGCCACTTCGGTATCTGTCTCGGATTCGAATTTAAAACCCTCCTTTTCCAAATCGCCCTTCAAATCATTGAAATTTTCTATAATTCCATTGTGAACGACTATAATCTTTTTTAAACTATCTGTATGAGGATGGGCATTGACCTTTGAGGGCTTTCCGTGCGTAGCCCAACGAGTGTGCCCTAATCCTACTGTTCCCGAAATATCTCTCTTCATAAGAAGTCTGTCTAAGTCGCTGATCCTGCCCTTACACTTCTCAATGTATAACGTGTTTCCGTTGACGACGGCTATGCCAGCAGAATCATAACCTCGATATTCGAGTTTTTTAAGGCCTTCCATAATGATCGGCGTAGCGTTTTTATTACCAATATAACCTATTATTCCACACATAGCTTATTTTTACCCCCACTCTATTTCAGAATATACGCCGATTTCTCTTATGTGCCGCACAATAAGGTGAGTGTATTGGGAACCAAAATCTAAAATGGCTACCCAATCTTTGTCTTTAAAATTTCTGGGGAGCTCCATACCACTATTGCTCTCTTTCTTTCTTAGACTCCTTCGATAAACAATCCTTGCAAATGTAGGAATCATCTTCAGGAAAAAACTGATACTCAACTGTTGTAGTCAATCGTTTTCCACACAAACTACATACTTTTTCCATAATAAACACCCCCTCAAATGGCTTTTAAATTTAATTCCTGTTATGCCAAAGTCAAAACTAATTTATTTAGTTCATTCCCACGTTGTTTCTTCTTCGCTTGATTTTTCTTTCTTTTGCTTTGCTTCTTTAAACTGTCTTGACTTTGGCTCGCCACAATAAAATTCTTCGCATTGCAAAACAGGAAATTTTCTTGGAAAAGAACAATCGCTATCATGAACGCAGGTAATGCATAACCCCTTTTTTACCATTGTTACCTCCTTCTAACCTAAGATTCGGTTTATTTCTTCCCTATCACAATCCATAACATAAGGAATGCCGGAGATATCAGAGGCCTCCCGTGTTAAGGCAAAGATATCATCTCGAGTAATATATTTTAAAGCGAATTTTCTTTCACCAGCCATAAGTTGCTTTAGCCCCGTTGCCAATCGGTCGTAATAGGTATACATACCAATGGCACCTACAGGGATGTCCTTGAAGTCCTTACCGTATTTCGCCTTTAACGTTTCTGCTCCGACAAAAACCTGTTCTATTGTATCGCCGTATTTCTTATACTCAGCGGGGACCTTATTTTCTTTTATAAGATTACCGACTGTCTTGGCAGCCATCGCTGCAGCAAAAGTAGCTCTACCCATACATATCGCTTTAACATAGGGCGCTGCTAATGCAATGCCTTTGAAGATATGGTCCTCTAATGCAAAGCCACCGGCCATTGCCACCGGCGGAACATATTTACCTTGCTCATCTATTCGCTTTAACATCTGATAAAGCAAACATTCTAACTCGACGGTCGGAATACCCCACTCATTCATCATCCTCCAGGGGCTCATCCCAGTCCCGCCACCTGCGCCGTCTACTGTGAGTAAATCGATCTTGGCATTGGAAGCAAATTTAACCGCCCTTGCCAAATCAGCCGGCCGGTAAGCACCTGTCTTTAGAGTGACGTATTTAAATCCAAGTTTTCTTAATCGTTCCACTTCTTTATAAAACGCTTCTTCTTCAACCATGCCAAGCCTTGAATGTCTTTCAAATTCTTTAATAGCTCCCTCTTTATAGGCCTTTTTTGTCACCGGGTCTTCTGGGTCAGGATAAACGATATAACCTCTCTTTTTAAGTTCAAGAGCTCTTTCTATAGAAGGCAATTTTACCTCACCTCCTATATCCTTAGCCCCTTGACCCCATTTAGGCTCGATGGCTTCAACTCCCAACTCCAGGGCATATTCTGGCACCCCTAACCTTCCGTCTTCAACATTGTACTGAACTACAATCGTTCCGCTTCCTGTGTGCCATCTTTTATAACTTTTTAACCTTCGTTCGAATTCTGGGGACCTACGTACCTTGCCATTTTTATACTCTAAGTTGTGGTCCATACCGCAGACATTCTCTCCTATTACAACTATTGTCCCGCAGAGAGCTGCTCCCACCGCATTTTCTTCCCAGTTAATCCTCGCTACATCAGTGGAGCCTAAGGCACCAGTAAAGAAAGGCATGTCTAACCTAATCTTATTTTTTCCACCGATCTCAGTGGATACATCCACTGCAGGAAAAGTCGCCTTATCGGAATCTGCCTCTACTCCCACAGCCCCTACGCATGTGCCCTGAATATTGAAGTGAGAGAAATCTATTGGGTAATCCTTTTCGGAGCCGGCAACAACTTTTCCAAAGGGTTGAGGATAAATAATCTCTCTTCCTCTGATAGCGGATTTTGCAACCTCACAAAACCCTATGCATCCATCCAAACAGGTAACACAGAGGCCGGAAATCGGCGATGGATTTATCCTATTTTTTGTATTTGTAGCAGGACTTGCATTTGGTTTACTAAAAGACATCGTCTTCCTCCTTTTTAAAGTTTGTTCAAATTATTTTGTTTTTCTTAAATCAGCTGCTAAAATAATCGCTTCAGCAACATCGCGCATCGTCTTACGATGATCCATGCTAAATTTTTGAAGCTTTAGATAAGCTTGTTCCTCTGTTAGACCTTCCTCTTTCATCAAAATGCCTTTAGCGCGTTCAAGTCTTTTCCGAACCTCTAATTCTTCTTGAATTACTTTGCTTTTTACCATCAACTCCGTATTTTCAATTGCCACGGCAGCCTGATTCGCTATCGAAGTTAATACGTTTATCTGCGTCTCCGTAAAATCATGTGGAGTGGAAGTATAACAATTTATAACCCCTATAACTTTGCCTTTTACCGTCAAGGGTACGCATAAAAGTGAACACAGACCTTCCTTTTTGGCGATATCTTGATATTTATATTCTTTCTCTTTAGTCACATCTTTAACGGCTAAAGGCCTATTCTCTTTTGCAACTTTGCCCGCAATCCCTTCTCCTATCTTTAAAGGAGGCTTTTTGTTATATTCCTCGCTAACGCTCTGAGTAGCTCTGATTACAAGCTCATTTTTTTTCTCATCGATGAGCATTAAAGAGCAAATATTTGACCCCATCACCTCTGCGGTCACAGTAACTATGAGGCGAAGAATATCCTCTAAGTACAAATCCGAAGCTATGGCTTTACTGATCTTTGTTAAAGCCTTTATCTGCTCTTCATAAGGCATACTCTCCATATTTACCCCCGAAATGAAAAAGGCGTTCTTCGCCCACAAAAGGGCTAAGAACGCCACTGTCCTTAAAAAAAATGTCCCTCTTAGAAAATTTCTCTACTATGAAGGACGTCTTTATACTGCTTTTCTAACGCTGAAAGAAAGGGTATAAAAGAAAAAGGCGTTCTTTCGAACGCCTCACTGTTCCTTTTCTTTAAGCACTGACCTTGTGCCTTATTTGCGTTTTAAATATATAACTAGAGTATAAGTTTGTCAAGTTTTATTTTTGAGGAATTTTTTCATCTCTTCGGTTAATATAATTGCCTCCGATACCTCCCTCATGCTCTTGCGGTTATCCATACTATATTTTCTGATAAGATTATAGGCCGCTTCCTCTGTTAAGCTCCCCTTCCTCATTAGAATGCCTTTTGCCCTTTCTATAGCTTTTCTTCCCTCCAGTTCCTCCTTAATAACCTCGGATTCCACAACTAACCTAAAGTTTTCGATAACAACCGCAGCCTGATTTGCTATCGACATTAAAATATTTATTTCATTTTTGTTAAATCGATGCGGCTTTGCCGTATAACAATTCAATACTCCCATTACGCTACCTTTATAAATAAGTGGCGCGCTTAACAGGGAACAAAGCTTCTCCTTTTTGGCGATCTCTCTATTTATGTACCTCTCATCCTTTCGTACATCGGGGACTGTTATAGACTTGCCATATTTAGCTGCTCTACCCGCAATCCCCTCGCCCAATTTTATATTGGGTTTTTTATTGTAATTTTCACTTACGGACTGGGTAGTTTTGATTTCAAGCTCTTTGCCAGACTTATTCAATAACATAAGCGAACATATCTTAGAGCCCATTACTTCAGCAGTTACCGTAACGATCAATTTAAGTATATCCTCTAAATACAGATCGGAAGTAATGGCATTGCCTATTTTAGCTAATGCTTCTATGATTTGTTTACCGCTTGCTAATTCTGTATCTATGTTTTTATCCTTTCATCTTGGCAACAGAACTGTCCACTTCTTTGCCTTCTACAACAACCTTTGGTTTAGGATATTCGCCCGTCCAGCAATATAGGCATAGCTTTTCCTTGGGCAATCCAATCGCTGTCACCATATCTTCCAAATATTGATACCTAAGCGTAGTCGCGCCCAAATCGTTTCTAATCCACTCCACCATCCTCTTGTATTTTTCAGAATTATGGTCGATATATTCGGACACATCTTCAATGTCATGTCCTTCTAAACTGCGGATAGCTTTTCGAGCGGCAAGCTCATCGATGCTGCGCGTTGACAAACAAAATCTGCATGGAAACATCAAGGGCGGACAAGAAGGCCTTATATGAATCTCTTTGGCACCACAATCCCATAATTTATTTACGGTAAAATTTTTAAGTTGGGTTCCTCTGACTATCGAATCCTCGCATACTGCGATTCTCTTGTCATCAATTATCTCCTTTATGGAAATTAGTTTCATTCTGGCTATCAAATCGCGCGTCTTCTGTGATGGCGGTGTATAACTTCTGCCGTAACCGACGGAATACTTCACAAGCGGCCGTCTGAAAGGTTTTCCAGATTCCATCGCATACCCTAATGCGTGCGCTGTCCCGGAATCGGGAATCCCAGAAACAATATCCACTTCTATATCCTTATCGCGTCTTGCCATATACCTGCCGCATTTTTCCCTGACTATTTCTACATTTATGCCTTCGTAATTTGAGGCGGGAAAACCTGCATATATCCATAGAAAGGCGCAGATTTGATTGGTATCTCTGCTAGGTCTTCTTTGCACCATGCCATCTTCATTTATCAAAACTATTTCTCCTGGCCCGAGGTATTTTACTACCTCAAATTCGAGGTTTGGAAAGACGCTTGTCTCGGAAGCTATTGCCCATGCATCCTTACGTTTTCCAACAACAAGAGGCGTGTATCCCAACCTATCTCTGGCGGCGTATATCCCATCTTTATTCAATAATAAAAGAGAACAGGAACCATCTATCACCTCAGACATCTTCTCTATCCCATCTATCAAATTATCGCCTTCAACAATCAGCTTGGCAATAAGTTCTGTTACATTAACCAAACCTTTAGCTACCTCGGTAAATGATATTCCTTTTTTAAATAACCTTGACATTAATTCTTCTATATTTTCAATGAGGCCGGCGGTAACCAAACAAAACGGCCCAAACCTAGAATTTAAATAGATTGGCTGCTCATCAAAGGCGCTGATAACGCCGATACCCTTATTACCTTCCATCCTTTTGCAATCCTCAAAGAACTTCGATTTAAATTGGGTATGGCTTATGTTGTGTATTTGGCGCGTGAAATTTTCGCCCAGGACCGCCATCCCGCCGTATTCGGTTCCTAAATGAGAATGATAATCCGTGCCGTAAAACAAAGTTTCTACGCAATCTCCCTTTGATACCACTCCGAAAATCCCGCTCATCTTATGCCCTCCTTACCACAAATATTATTATACTAAAAATAAGCCTATATACCACGAATAGATTAAATGTATGTCTTCTAACATAACTTAAAAGATAATGAATCGCTAAAAAACCTATAACTGCTGAAACAATAAATCCTACTAGGAGAGATACATTCTACTGGCCATTAGCTAAGTTAAATATATCCTTAATCTTTAATAAAGTTGCGCCAAAGATGATTGGAGTCGATAGTAAAAAAGAAAATTTCGCTGATGACTCGCGGTCGAGCTTCAACCCCAAACCGCAAGCAATATTTATGCCTGACCGAGATATTCCCGGAACAATGGCTAATGCCTGCGAAATACCTATTAAAATAGAATCCATTAAATTCAGTGCCTGTAAATTTCTTGTCTTTCTACTAAATCTATCTATAAGATAAAATATAATTGCGAAACCGCCCATCGTACCTGCTATAAGAAGTGGGAATCTAAAAACTGTCTCCGCCTTTTCCTCAAGCAGTTTTCCAGACTGCTAAAGGGAAAATGATTGATTTCGGAACTGCCGGTCATGCAGGGGATTATAGGCCAATGACACTTGAAGAAATAAAAGGAATATACAGATAGTATCTCTGGCTTTAAAAAATATTTGACAAATAATAATATACTGGTATTATTTTCCATAGAAAATTAAATAAGCTTCTGTTTTGCATGGTGAAGTGCAGGCAGGAGTTAAAGGTAAAGAAGCCTTCTTAAAACGGAGATGTTTTAAGGGGGTTTTTATTTTTGGGACAAATTATATTATGTTTAGGTAATAGGTAAGATACTATCTGTATATTCCTTT
>CAZAPE010000027.1:8032-16145 GCA_964487065.1 uncultured Planctomycetia bacterium
AAGATATAAATTGGTAATAAGTGGGATATAAATAAAATGAATAGGTCTAGTGATATAAATAAAATTAAGAGAGATACACAGGAATATTTTTCCAGGTTTAGGATTCCATCTGGTTGTGCCATATTTGGGGTAATAAATGAGGCTGGGGAAAGATTCAGCGGCCGGACAATAATGGATGGGATTTCGATTATGCATGAGAGATCAAATGGTCTGGGAGGAGGATTTGCTGCTTATGGCATTTATCCCCAGTTTGATAATGATTGGGCGTTTCATATTTTCTATGATGATATGGAAGCAAAGAGGCAGACTGAAGGTGAGATAGCAGTAAATTTTAAAGTACTGCTAAGCGAGGAAATTCCAACCAGAAAGATATCCCGGATCGTAAGTCCACCTATAATATACAGGTATTTTTTGAAACTAAAGAGGAATTCTCACCCTGATAGAAAAAACAGCGGCAGTTCCAATAATGGTAACAGATCTGCCAGTGAAGCGGAAGAGGACCTAATTGTGAGTTTTGTTATGCGTGTAAACAGGGATATCAGCGGTGCATATATAATCTCCAGCGGAAAGAATATGGGAATCTTTAAGGGAGTGGGATTTCCTGAAGATATCGGCCGGTTTTTCAGAATAGATGAATATAAAGGTTACCTGTGGACTTCCCATGGACGGTTTCCAACCAATAGTGTGGGGTGGTGGGGTGGAGCACATCCGTTTGGACTGCTTGACTGGTCTGTTGTACATAATGGAGAGATTTCATCATATGGAACCAATAAGAGGTTTGTGAGCGGCTTTGGATATGAGTGTACTCTTTCCACGGATACCGAAGTTATTACTTATTTATTGGATCTTATAGTTCGAAAACAGAAAATAGATATAGAGATGGTTCATCTGATTTTAGCTTCTCCTCTCTGGGAAGAAATAGAAAGAATGCCCGACGACAAGAGGGAAGTGTTGAAGGCTTTACGGATATTATATGGAAGTGCACTTATTAATGGTCCTTTTAGCATAATAGTTGGGAACAGTAATTTTATGTATGCTCTGAATGATAGAATAAAGTTAAGGCCACTGGTTGCGGCAAGAAAGGAGAAGTATCTCTTTATTTCCAGCGAGGAAGCTCCAATCAGAAAGGTTTGTCCTTCTCCTGACCGCCTGTGGCATCCGGATGGCGGTGAACCGGTTATGGGAATAATAAAGGAAGAAGCAAGAAAAAGCATAAAAGAGAAAAGAACTGATGAAAAATTGGTAATGCTGGGGTAGCTTTATTTAATAAAAGTTAAGGTGATTAAAAATGGCTTTAAAATTAAATCAGTCTGAATTTGAAATAGAAAGAGATAAAAATAAATGTATATCCTGTCAGGTCTGTGTAAGACAGTGTTCAAATGACGTCCACGAGTATGATAGTGACGGGGATACTATATATAGTGATGACATTAAATGTGTTGGGTGTCACAGATGTGAAAGCCTGTGTCCTACAGGTGCTTTAAAGATTAAGGATAGAGAGGCCCAGTTCAGGACCAATTATAACTGGACCACAGCTCATCTCAAGAATATATACAAGCAGGCAGATTCCGGAGGAGTACTGCTTACAGGAATGGGAAGTGACAAGCCCTATACTGTATACTGGGATCATATTCTCTTTAATGCCTCCCAGGTTACCAATCCTTCCATTGATCCACTGCGTGAGCCTATGGAAATTAGGACATTTATTGGAAGGAAGCCAGATAATCTTGAGTTTGAAATAAATAGAAGTTCAAAAAATACATGTATTAAACTCAAGACAAAGATACCTGCCCAGCTGGAGCTTTCTACACCTATTATGTTTTCGGCTATGTCTTACGGGTCTATCAGCTTTAATACATGCAAGTCCCTGGCTGCTGCTGCCTCTGAATTTGGCACCTATTATAATACCGGTGAAGGGGGACTGCATAGAGATTTATATAAATATGCAAAAAATACTATTGTGCAGGTTGCTTCGGGAAGATACGGAGTGGATGTGGATTATCTAAACAAGGGTTCGGCGATAGAGATTAAAATAGGCCAGGGCGCAAAGCCAGGGATCGGGGGCCATCTTCCGGGAGAAAAAGTGACCGGAGACATATCAAATACCAGAATGATTCCGGAGGGAACAGATGCCATATCTCCGGCCCCTCATCATGATATTTATTCGATAGAAGATCTGGCCCAGTTGATATATGCATTAAAGGAGGCTACTGACTGGTCAAAGCCTGTAGGAGTGAAAGTATCGGCAGTTCATAACATAGCACCAATTGCCAGCGGTATTGTAAGGGCAGGGGCTGATTTTGTAGCCATAGACGGGTTGAGAGGCGGTACCGGCGCTGCTCCCCAGACTATAAGGGATAATGTAGGAATACCCATAGAGCTTGCGATTGCCTCTGTTGATGAAAGGCTAAGGGAAGAGGGAATAAGGCATAAGACCTCGATTATCGCTGCTGGAAGTATCCGGTCCAGCGCGGATGTGATAAAAGCAATAGCACTGGGTGCCGATGCTGTATATATAGGTACTGCGGCGCTTATAGCAATGGGATGCCATCTTTGCCAGAAATGTTATACCGGTAAGTGTAACTGGGGAATTGCTACCCAGGATCCTTATCTTACCAAAAGACTTAACCCGGAGATTGGAACCAGGAGACTTTTAAACTTGCTCAGAGGATGGTCCCTTGAAATAAAAGAGATGCTGGGTGGTGCAGGCATTAACGCTATAGAAAGTCTTAAGGGTAACAGGGAACACTTAAGAGGTATAGATTTAAATGACAGAGAACTTGCGATTCTGGGAATAAAACATGCTGGAGAGGCGTGGTGATTTACGGATGAAAAAAATATATATTCAGGAAGAATATTGTATAGGATGCAGACTGTGTGAGATTTACTGTCAGGTAAAGCATTCTAAAAGCAAAAAAATTATTAAGGCATTCAAGGAAGAGATGCTGGATATACTGCCCAGGGTGCTGGTAGAGGAAATTGGGTATAATTCATTTGCTATTCAATGCAGGCACTGTACGGATGCTCTATGTGTTGCAGCCTGCATATCGGGAGCTATGCAGAAGAACAAAAATACCGGAGTTGTAATCTGTGATGAAGATAAGTGCGTGGGGTGCTGGAGTTGTATTATGGTCTGTCCCTACGGAGTTATCAGAAGAGATCTTTCCGGTAAAAAAATAGCTTCTAAATGTGACCTCTGTGTTGATGAAGACATTCCTGTATGTGTTAAAAATTGTCCCAATGAGGCCTTAAAATTTATGGATAAAGATGTAAATAAAAAGAATCTGGTGAAAAGTAAAAATGATAAGTAAAAATGATCATAAGAAAAATAATAAACTGATCGACTATGTTATTATCGGTAATTCGGCTGCTGGTCTTGCCGCTGCTGAAAGTATCAGGGAGCTGGATAGGGCAGGGAAGGTTATGCTACTGACTGGAGAAAATTACCTGAATTATTCGAAGCCGATGATAACATATTTTCTTGCGGGAATAATAGGTCTGGATAGGATTTATTTTAAGGATGAAAAATTTTACAGGGATAATAAATTAGATATCAGATTGAATACAAGAGTAAAATCTATAGATACAGATAAGATGCTTTTAATTTCTGATGATGGAAGCAAATATAAATTCAGGAAGCTCCTCATTGCAAGTGGCGGGAAGCCTATTATTCCAGAGATTAAAGTTGTCAGTACCGGGGCCCTGAAGAGTGGTAAGAATAAAAAGGACAGGTCTTTTAATTTTATTAATGGGAAAAATTACAATAAGGTTGGAGGAATCTTTACCCTTACTACTCTAGAAGATGCCATAAGGATTAAGAATTACATAGAAAAAAATGGTATTAAAAAAATATCCATACTGGGCGGGGGTCTGATAGGGCTAAAAGCGGCAGAGGCATTTCTGGAAATGGGTATCGATGTTAATATAGTCGAGCTTACGGATAGGATTCTTGCTGCAACCTTTGACAGGCAGGCTTCAAGCATTATTGAAAAAAGGATAAAAAGTAAAGGCAGCAATATTTACAGAAATAATACTATAGAAGAGATTTATATTAAGAATGGAAAGATTAATGGATATAAATTAAAAGATGACAGAAAATTGGGATGCAACCTGCTGGTAATTGCTATTGGGGTCAGTCCGGATACGAGTTTTATCAGCAGCGGCAGACTAGAAATAAAAAGGGGAATTGTGGTAGATGATTATATGCGTACATCCGCTGAAAATATCTATGCTGCCGGAGATGTGGTTGAAGGTCTGGATATACTGCTTGGAGAAAGCAAAAATATTGCAATATGGCCCTTAGCTGTCAGACAGGGTGCAATAGCCGGGATTAATATGGCCGGAGGAAATAAAAAGTACAGCGGCGGGTTTTTTATGAATTCGGTTGAAATATTAGAGATTCCCTCTATTTCTATGGGACTGACTAATATTGAAGATAAAGAAGAAAAAGGTATTGAAGTGCTTAAAGATTTTAATCCGGATAAAAATACGTATAAGAAAGTGATAATAAGAAATAACAGGATTATAGGAGTGATACTGGTTGGAAATATTGAAAGAGCAGGAATCTATGCAGGACTTATTAGAAATGAGATAGATATAAGTGGTGTGAAGGAAAATATATCCAGAGAGGATTTTGGAATAATTCATCTGCCTGCTGATTACAAGAAACATCTTGTTGTCGGAGAAGGGATAGAAGTATGAAAATATTAATTAATGCAGAAGGCCTGGAATACAGAGAACTTAACCTGAAAGTGAGAAATTTTATAAATGGCAGCAATCATGGCAGGGAAGTTACCATAAGAAATGTGCTGGGGCAGAGGTATATAGGCGATGGCCTGAAAGGCGATGTTTTGATAAATATATATGGAACACCTGGAAACGACCTTGGAGCTTTTATGGATGGTCCCACAATTGAAGTTTTTGGTAATGGCCAGGATGGTGTTGGAAATACTATGAATTCAGGAAAAATTATAGTGCATGGTGATGCAGGGGATATTCTGGGCTATTCAATGAGAGGCGGAGAAATATATGTAGAGAAGAATATTGGTTTTAGGGGCGGCATTCATATGAAGTCTTACCGGGAAAAAGTGCCGGTAATAGTGATTGGAGGAAGTGCCGGTAATTTTTTAGGAGAATACATGGCCGGAGGCATTATTATCCTTCTGGGTCTATATAAAAGGGAAAGAGCAGCCCTGCCCTTTGTTGGAGATCTGGATATTGTAGGGAATTATACAGGAACAGGAATGCACGGAGGAAAGATGTATATAAGAGTAAATGTAGAAGATTATAAACTGGGCAAGGAAGTAAAGAAAGCGGAGCTCGGTAAGGATGATCTGGGTTTACTGGACAGATATACCACGAATTATTGTAATTTCTTTAATCTTAACCGGAAAGAAATCTCAGACGGCAGCTTTTTAAAACTGGTGCCCTATTCTCACCGCCCATATGGAAAGTTATACGCTTATTAGCATAGGATTTTATATTTAACGCAGCTAAACTTCCTCCCCTTGTTTCCTTTTTCCCCCTGGTAATTGTTATTTTTATAATAGTAAAAATTAATTTATAATATATTGGAAATTATAAGTCATAAAACTTCTTTTGAATATAAAACTTAGGTTGAATATGATTAAAATACTTTTATATACTAAAAATAAAATAAATAAAAGCAAAATAAATGAAATCTTAGAAAGTAAAGATTTCACTCTTCAGGTAGAAAAAACATTTAATAATCTCCCTTCCCGGCTCGAAGATACCAGTATAATCATCCTTGATATTGCTCTTAAAGATGAAGGTGATGATATCCCTATTAAAAATATCATCAAAGCTGCTGATAAATATGATATAAATAAATTTATCATATTAAACCCAGACCAGGCCAATTTCCTTTTTGAAAGTGAAATTGAATTTGATGAATTTGTTTTCAGTACCCAGCTTGAAAAAGAGCTCTCCATAAGAATAAAATTAAATCTTCTGAAACACAATATTTTCCCCCCTAAAAATAGTATAGTAATAGATAGACTGATATTAAATCTGGACAAATATGAGCTATCTATCAATGGGAAACCGGTTGAACTAACTTTTAAAGAACTGGAACTTTTTAAAATCCTTCTCCAGAATCAAAATAAAGTCTTCACCAGAAATAAGCTCTTATCTACCGTCTGGGAGTATGACTTTTATGGAGGCAGCAGAACCGTTGATGTACATATGAGAAGACTGCGCTCTAAAATCCCCTCGCCCTATAATCTGATGCTAAAAACCGTAAGAAATGTTGGCTATATGTTTTCTCCTCAAATTTAGTTTTTAATAATCTCCGTTTATCGAAATATAAACTTAAAATATTTAACATACTTTTAACAGAAATGTAACCTGCCGGTAAAGTTTAAGGTGTAAAATATCTTTCATTGTTAAAAATAAAAAAATGGGGGTAAAAATGGATAACCTAGCGATTAATCTGGATACTGTGTGGGTACTGATTACTGCATTTATGGTATTTTTCATGCAGGCTGGATTTGCCATGGTAGAAACTGGCTTTACCAGAGCCAAAAATTCTGTAAACATTCTTATGAAAAATCTGATTGATTTTTGTATTGGTAGTATTTTATTCTTTCTTGTTGGATTCGGGTTGATGTTTGGTAAGGACGCAGGAGGCTTCATTGGAACCAATAATTTTATTATCTCAATAATTGGGCAGTCAGATACTTCAAGCTTTGCCTTCTGGATATTCCAGACCGTATTTGCAGCTACAGCAGCAACCATTGTCTCCGGAGCTGTTTCCGAAAGGATTAAATTTAAAAACTACCTGATTTATTCTGTTTTCATTACAGCACTCATATATCCCATAGTGGGTCACTGGATATGGGGGGGCGGCTGGCTGGCAAACATGGGCATGATTGACTTTGCAGGTTCTACCGTAGTTCATTCAGTAGGTGGATGGGCTGGCCTTGCCGGTGCCATTATGCTGGGGCCAAGGCTCGGTAAGTATAATAAAGATGGGAGTTCAAACGCTATACCCGGCCATAATATCCCGCTTGCTGCACTTGGGGTATTTATTTTATGGTTTGGTTGGTATGGATTTAATCCAGGCAGCACCCTTTCCGCCAGCAGCCCGGCCATATCTACCATAGCTGTTACCACCACCCTTGCTGCATCAGCAGGAGCATTGACTACTATGTTTTTTACCTGGATAAGATACAAGAAACCAGATGCTTCTATGACCCTTAACGGCGCACTGGCCGGGTTGGTGGGTATTACTGCCGGTTGTGCATTGGTATCACCATATAGTGCCATAATTATTGGCGTATTGTGTGGAATAATTGTAAGTATATCTGTAGAACTGTTTGATAAGAAATTTAGAATAGATGATCCTGTAGGAGCAGTATCTGTTCACGGTATCTGCGGTTTCTTTGGAACTTTATTTGTAGGTCTTTTTGCACAATCGGAATATGCAAGCCTTGCTGGGTTTGAAGGTGTAAATGGTTTGTTTTTTGGCGGTGGGGGAAAACTGCTTCTCGTTCAGTTTATAGGCGCAATCAGTGTATTTGCATGGACTTTTGGAACAATGCTCCTGGTATTCTTTTTGATCAAGAAAACAATAGGACTCAGAGTATCCAGAGAAACTGAATTCAAGGGACTTGATATTGGTGAACACGGTATGGAAGCATACAGCGGATTCCAGATATTCCAAAATGATTAATAAGAAATTGTAAATTTTTATATGGAGGGAGGAAAAAAAATGAAATTAATTATTGCCATGATTCAACCGCATAAATTACCTGATGTGAAAAAAGAATTATTCGATAACGAAATATACAAGATGACAATAACCAATGTACTTGGATGCGGCCAGCAAAAGGGTTATACAGAAACATACCGTGGTGTAATACATGAGGTAAATTTATTAAAAAAAATAAGATTGGAAATAGCGGTAAACGAAGATTTTGTTGAACCAACTATTGAGGCAATAAAGAAAGGAGCGTATACAGGAAAAATTGGTGACGGCAAGATATTTATCATCGATCTGCCCAGATGCATAAGAATTCGAACCGGAGAGGAGGGAATAAAAGCAATAGGTTAGAATTAAATTAATAAGGTAGAACTTGAGAAAAATTTAACA
>CAZAPE010000028.1:0-15983 GCA_964487065.1 uncultured Planctomycetia bacterium
AAACGCCATTTTGTAATATTTTATGTTTTAGGGCAGTTCTTTTTACTGCCAAGTTTAATAATTTTGATATCAAAACTATTTAAATAGGAGGTAAAGAAAATGTTTAAGAATCTATTACAGTTCTGGAACGGAAAAGATTTTTTAAATCAGGTGCTGGAGGATTTTAAAAATATGCTCGATGATGCCGAGAGGATGTTTATCTCTATGTCGAAAAAACTAATTTACAATGAGAAACAAAATGATCTTGAAAATAAGATATACAGCATTGATAAAAGAATAAACGAGCTGGAACGCGACATCAGAAAACGTATTATCCAACATTTAACCATACAGCCCTCCGTTGATGTTTCAACCTGCCTGCTTTTAATGAGCGTTGTCAAAGATGCCGAACGTATCGGCGATTACTCAAAAAACCTTTTCGGTGTATCTAAAATAATGCAAAGACCAATGAATATTACAACCTATAAAGAATTATTTGATGATATGGATAAAGATATCCTGGTCTTATTCCAGGAGACTAAAGATGCATTTATGCAATCCGATGAGAAAAAAGCAACATTGGCATGGAAATATGAGAAAAAAATAACAAGCTCATGCGATAAGATAGTTGGTATGCTTGCTGTGGGAAATTTATCTGTCAATGAAGCTGTCTGCTTTACTCTTATAGCGCGCTATTTTAAACGCATAGCTGCACATTTAACGAATATAGCAACAAGCGTAATACTCCCGCTGACAGACCTTGACTACTTTGATGAAAATAGAAAAGACACCGGAAAAATTATATAAAATTATTTAAATGATTTGTCTTTTCTTTACTGCACGAAACATATAAAGACCTTCTTTATCGATAAACTCTAAAATACTGAAACCAGCTTTCTCGATATTATCTTTCATCCAATTCCAGGAAGGCATAACATCAAAACAGACAGCAGCATCTATCCTGCTGTGGAGATTGGCAATTTCCCTACTGCCTAAAAGATGCGCTATTATAACAACACCTCCAGGAGTTAAAACTCTTGCTGCCTCCTCTATTACTTTTCTCTTATCTTCAAAATGCGGAAAAGAGGAAAAAATAATAACGTTATCAAAACAGTTATCTTTAAACGGAATAGTTTGCGCATCCGCAGAGACGAAAAACTGATTATAAAAGGCAGCTTTCTTATTTGCGATTTTAAGCATCGAAAGTGAGAAATCAAGGCAAACAACGCACCCCTCCTGCGCTGTCATTTTAAGAAGCCTTTTAGAAATCACCCCTGTTCCGCAGCCGATATCAAGAACGCAACCTCCATCTTTTATTTTAAATTGCTGCACGAGGGCATCTAATCTATTATTAATTTCGTTATCCTTATAACATAAATCATCCCACTTATAAGCCTGAGAATCGAAAAAATTCATTTTTCTTAAATTCATGTTTTAAAACCACCTATCAATAGCTTTGTTTTACGAACACTCCCTAATCTCTTCTTAGGGGAAAATACAACACAAGATACAAAAATTAAACTTGAAGATATTATAATTACAGCGCCTGGTGGAAAATTAAGATACCAGGAAAAAAATAATCCCAAAAAACAGGAAAATACACCGAATATAGCGGAGATGAAAAACATCTTTTTTAGGCTATAGGTCAATTGATATGCCGCTGCAGCCGGATTAATCACGAGGCTAAAAATTAAAAGCCCTCCGATTGTATTAAGATTTACAGCAATTATCGCACCTGCAAAAAGTAAAATTCCATAAAATATAACTCTATCAGGAATACCCAATGAACGTGCTATTTCTCTATTAAACAACACCGCCTGTATTTCTTTAAAAAAAACAATCAAAACAATTATCAATATAAAACATATAGCTGCCATTATGAAAATATCCGCTCTGCTAACTGCAAGAATACTTCCCCAGATTAAAAATAAAGCTTCGGTTTTAGGTCCCGGAATAAGCGCCAAAAATAAAAATGCCAACCCAAGCATAAAAGAAAAAAGCACACCTATAATAATATCGGGACTAAAATTACTCCTATCGGCAACAGGGCCTATTAAGAGACTTGAAAAAAGAGAAAATGAAAAAGCCATAAGCAGAGGATTTATACCTAAGAGTATCCCGAAAAGAGCCCCGGCAAATGCACAATGGGATATAGCAACACCTAAAAACGGAATCTCCATTGTAACGATAAGTACCCCCAAGATAGAACAGCTGATTCCTCCCAGAATACTTGCCAAAATAGCCGTCTGCATAAACTGATAATGCAATAAATCTATCATTTGTTTCCTTTTTCTACTCTAATAGTTAATCCATATTCGCTGTGTATTACTCTTATTTTAGACGAATAAACCTTGGAAAGAATATCTTCATTCAAAGCTTCACTAATAGCTCCATCAAAAATAATATTTGCATCTTTGATAAGAAGCATCCTATTACATCCCTCGGGGAGAAATTCAAGATTATGCATCACCAATACTGTTGTCACAAGCTTTTCTTTATGCACTCTCTCTATTAATTCTAAAATATTAGCTTGGGCATCGATATCTAAACTGGAAATTGGCTCATCAAGCAATAATATTTTAGGCTCCTGCGTTAAAGCCCTTGCTATCGCAACTTTCTGCTTTTCACCTCCGGAGAGATGGCCTATAGGTTTATCTAAGATACTTTTTATCTTCATCAATTCAACAATACTTTCAAAAACAATTTTGTCTTCTTGAGTTTGGTTTTTGAAAAATCCTATCTTACCGTATCTACCCATCATAATTACCTCTTTGACTCTAATAGGCATTTTGGGGTTGATATCACATCTCTGCGGGACATAACCGATTTCTCTGCGGACTCTATTAGCAGAGAGACTCTGCATTCTTACACCTAAGATATTTACAAAACCTTTCTCTATCCCAGCCAACCCGTTAATTACTCTTAAAAGCGTGGTTTTACCAGAACCATTAGGACCGGCAATAGCTAAGAAATCTCCTTGGTAAACTTTTAAAAAAATATTTAAAAGAGCGGCCTGCTCCCTGTAAAAAACAGATACATTGTGGATATCAATAACTGGATACATTCTCTTTAGGCAAGGAATTAATTATTTTAAAAGCATTCTCAGTTAATGTTTCCGGGTAACTTAATTCACCATTAAAATGCTGTGGAAAGCCAACAATGGCAATATGAGGAATTTTTAATTCCTCTGATATTGGGACACCAACTGTTGCTCCGCTTTGTAAATTATCCACCACTAAAACAATCCCTTCTTTCCTTGATATGTCTATAACATCTCTTAACTTACTAAGACTGATATCTTCTGCGCGGGGATAGCTTGCTGCTACTTTACATCCTAGCCAGGTGAGAAAATCTTTTTGCATCTGCGCAGATACAACTTTATACTTTCCTATATTAATGTTAGCAGCCTCTTTTTTTATTTTACGAACACTTTCTTTAATATCATTTTTGTACCGTAAAGCATTTGATATAAAAAATTCTTCAAACTGAGGTTTTATTCTACATAAAAACTCTAGAATCCTATCGCTGGCTTTAATATGGACATCCGGCAGCATCCAATTACCTTCTACATCCAGGATAATTTTTTTGGAACTGTTATTTTTATTCAACTCAAACATTCTATCAACAATAAACTCTCCTTTTAGCCCCTGCGCTATGAAGAAATCTGCCTGGGCTAATGCTTCAACAGAAGCAGGGGTAATATCGAAATGCCCGGGACATGCATATTCGGGTACAATAGTTACAACTTCGATTTTATCCTGTGCTATTGCTTCAATGATTGCAGATATCAAAGATGTAGTAGTTACAATAGTAATGTTACCGTTATCTTTAAGGGCAGCGGGAAACAACTGATTTTTATAACAGAAAAATCCGCTTATAAATATGGTTAAAAAAATAATTTTCTTGATTTTAATTACCATTTATAAACAACTCCTAATGAAAATGTTCTTCCACTTTGTGTATAAACTCCTGCAGCCGCTCCGGCAATATCCACATATAACTTATGTTCAACATTGAAAATATTCTCTACGCTTAAGAAACACTCTAAAGAGTCAGATATATCATAAATGTATTTTGTATTAACTATTAAAAAATTTGGTATTGCTTCCTTTTTTTCATCGGATGCAAAATAGTTGTCCACACATTGAGCGTTTAAGGAAAACTTATACTTGTCTCTACTATAAAGCAGACTTAGACCAAGTTCATTTTCAGGCCGGCCTTGCGTATATTTCCCTGAATCAAGACGGGTAAAGGACAGGCGCGCAGCCATATTATCCAGAAAATTATATCCAAGGCTTACTTCAAAACCATTAAATTCAAGTTCATCTATATTTTGAAACTTGCCATTTGCAACCCGTATAAAAGAATCAGCCTTCATAATAAAATATGCGCAATCCAGGATTAAACTGTTGTTTAACTTATAATTTATTCCTGCCTCATAATTCCAGACTTTTTCTGCTTTTAAATCCGGATTTGAAGTATTATAAAATCTCAATTCGTTAAGCTGCGGTGCCCGGAAACCTCTTGCGCAGGATAACCTAAAAAGAACATTATCTAAGGCATGCCATACTAACCCCGCAGAAGGAGAGAAAAAATCTCCGGATATGCTGTCATTATTATAACGCACTCCGGCATTAAGAATTATTTTCTCATCAAATAGTCTCTGTTCATCCTGAAAAAATAAAGCTTTTTCCTCTTTACTGTATTCACCCGGTATACCGCCGCTAAAAAGCTTACCTGAGAGCCTTCTATACTCAATACCGGAAATCAGATTATTGCCTTGATAGGGAGATATATTAATATGAAACATTACGCCATCAGTATAATCCTTCGAATGATACCCGTCGCTGAAGCGGTGGTGGCCGAAATTTCTATAAATTTTAATCTGCTGCGTAAAACCCGCCCATCCGCCATCTAAGGTCAAATCAAAGGAGCCTCTCTTATAATCATTCCAGGTATTTTCGGCAGAGGGTTGAGGCTCTCTCTTAAAACCATCAAAATATCCTGAATTAAAACTTAAAGAAAGAGCATCGCTTACCTTATAACCCAGAGAGAGAGAGTAATTCTTATGGTTATAATCGGAATTAGGAAGATGTCCGCGGGATTGGATCCTATCAAAGTTAAAATAGTAATTGAAATTATTAATATCTCCTCCCTGGCGCAATCTATATTCCTGGGTATCGAATGATCCGTAGGAAACCGATACATCTCCTTCAGTTTTTGTCTTTGCTTTCTTAGTAATTATATTTACAACTCCGCCTATTGCATCTGAACCGTACAAAACAGACTCCGGACCCCTTATTACTTCAATTCTATCAACATTTTCTATTTGCAACGTATGGGTAATAGTGCATCCAAAGAGACCCATTTTCTCAGGTCTACCGTCTATTAAGACCATAACTCTCCTGCCTCTGCTGCCATGGCCGCGTATTACAATATCATTGCGTCCGAACTGGCCGGTTTTATGCACAAAAACACCTGGCAGAATATTTAAAATATCTGCCGCAGAATTTGAAGTACTCATCTTAATATCTTCTGTGGTAATTACGCTAATAGACTTTGATGAATCACGCAGTTTACTTTCACTCTTTGAAGCGCTTATTATAATCTCACCTAAATCTAAGACGGGTTTATCTATAACCGCAGAAGCAAAGCTGGTTTTGGAAATACCTATAAGACAAAATAAAACAATTACATAAACCATATTTCCTCCTTTTTTCCTCTTTAATATTACTATTTTAATATTCGTGCTACCAGAAATAAAAAAAATTATTCTATTTCATTTCCGGTGCTTGACATACTAAGAGTTGCGCCTTTAACTCCTTTTACGGAATGCAGCATATCAGATAATTTCTGAGCTCTTTTGGGGCTGCCTTTAACTGCTATTATCTCAAGACAATTATGATGGTTAAGATGTATATGCTGGTTTGAAATAATAACATCATGAAAATCATGCTGTATATCAGTAAGTTTATTCAAAAGATCCCTTTTGTGATGATCATAGATAAGAGTTATTGCTCCGGCAATATTACTGCCTACTTTCCACTCCTCTTTAATAAGCTCTTTACGGATTAAATCCCGGAAAGCCTCAGACCTGTTAGTATAATTCCTCTTCTTGATTAACCTGTCAAATTTTCCTAAAAGGCTTTTCTCTAATGAAATTCCAAATCTTGTTAATGAAGACATATTGTTTTAATCTCGTGTTACTTTTTTAAAAATTATAGCACTGATTTTATACCTGTCAAGCTTTATCTTGGATATAAATTCAGGACTTAACCATTACAAGAAGCATCTTAAACTTTGCTTGAGCCTCAACTTTATGCGGCTGATTAGCCGGCATTATTATCATCTCTCCTACACCTATTTTATGCTCTTGACCTGATATAAAGACATGCGCTTCACCATCAAGTATATACACAAAAGCATCAAAAGGAGCCGTATGTTCGCTTAACCCCTGGCCTTTATCAAAAGCAAATAAAGTAACAGAACCGTTATTTTTTCTTATTAGCTCCTTGCTTACAACGGAATCTTTTTGGTACTCAATAAAATTACTGAGTTTAATAATATCCTGCATAATACACCTCTCATTAGGTTTAAATCTTTCCCATAAACATTAGAATACCAATAATCATAAATATCGTTGCGCCTGTATACTTCACAAATTCAGGTTTTATATATTTACCCAAAACAACCCCTATTAAAACAGACATAGCGGTAACTATTATGTAAGCTGCAACAGAACCAAGAAAGACAGAAAACGGCCGCCCTGACTTTGCAGTCATACTAATTCCCACAACCTGTGTTTTATCTGCCAGCTCAGCTAAGAATATTGCCCCGAATGTTGCTATAAATACTTTCAAATCCATATTTCCCTCCTATAATGAGCTCCGACGTAACGTCGGAGCGAATTATCCCCCCTTGATTTCTTCGAAATCAAATCAGGGGGGATACATCTTCATTATCCGCTGAGAGTGCTAAAATTATTTTAAGAATTTTAGCATATCCTTCGAAGCGGAAAACACTAATTTTAATGAGCCCCTACTGCTTCGCCTTACGAAGCAAAGCGGTTGGAGCGAATTATACCCCCATGGTTTCTCCGAAACCCTGTGAAATGCCCCCCTTGAAATCTGAAAGATTTCGGGGACTGGCCCTGCTAAATTCTACGAATTTTGCAGGGAAAGCATTCCCAGGGCTCAGTACCGGAAATGTTTCACATTTCTCGGTGCCAAATCTGGGGGTACAAGTCCCCCAGCGAATAGATTTCGAAGAAATCTGCAGAGGCTTCTTTCAGCCCTCCGCGTATAGATTTCCCCCTTTGCAGAGGGGGGATAAATTGTTTAATCTATAATTTTATTCACCTCGATGGTTCGATATGCACAGAAACAAATGTTTGCTGCCCGAACGCTTTCTTCAACTTTTTCTCAACATCGGTTGCAACATCATGAGCCTGGGTAATATTTAGCGCTTTATCGACTTCAATATGAATATCTACTGCAATAGCATTTCCAAGCCGCCTTGTTTTCATATCATGGGGATTTTTAACTCCTGGAACAGATTTTACAACATCAAATATTTTATTCTCTGTCTCTTCGCTTAACGAAGCATCTATAAGCTCATTGATGCTTCCTTTAGAAATAGATACTGCTGTTTTTATAATAAACAAACTCACAAAAACAGCTGCAATCGGATCCAGCACCAGCCATCTCTCGCCAAGCAAAATAGCACCCCCAATACCTATAGCTGTTGCAATAGAACTTAACACATCCGATTTATGGTGCCAGGCATTCGCAAATATCGCCTGGCTATCTATATGCTTTGCTTCCTTTATAGTATAGCGGTAGAGCCACTCCTTGGTAAAAATTGAAACTATTGCCGCATACAGAGCAATTAAACCGGGAGAGTAAATATCCTGGCCTTTGTTTATTTTAATAATTTTTACCCAGCCTCCCAAAAATATCTTTACTCCTACTAATAGCAAAGCTATGCCTATAATAGTCGTAATAAGCGTCTCGACTTTGCCATGGCCGTAATCATGTGTTTTATCTATCGGTTTTTTTACAATTTTAAAACCAAGCAATACTACGATATCAGTAACAAAATCGCTCAATGAATGGAATGCATCCGCAATCATAGCCGAACTTTTTCCTACTATTCCTGCAAATAGCTTGAATAACGTTAGAATCAGGTTTATGAAAAACCCGACCCAGGTTACACGGCTTGCTTTAAAAACTCTATTATTAATTTTATTCATCATGCAGGTTTTTTATGCAACTTTAAATATGATATCCGCAATATTGGTGCAGTATTTTATAGATTATACTCTTTATAGACAAAAAACAAAAATATAATTTCTAAGGTTTATTTAAAATTATAAAGGGCTTAAGGGCTGGTTTTTAGCTTTATTTTATCTCTTTGCGCGAGAACTCTTAGCCTTTGTGATATACAAACCCTGCCCTTTATTGAAGTAAGCTAAGACAACCTCCGCCTCATTAAACGGAAGCGTTATGAAAGAGAATCTATCTAAGATTTGAATATCTTTTATTTTCCAACCTGCTATTTTACACTTTTCCGTAATTAAACCTACAAGCTTCTTACTTGTTAAGCCATCTTGCTTACCCTGCCTTACAAAAAGACGTGTCTTACCCTTACTATCTAAAACTACATCCCCTATCTCGGCATAACTTTTTTCATTCAATTCATCCTGAAATGAATACTGTAAAACCGCGGCAAGCATCTCTTTAGGATTGCTATCCCTAAGAAGCGTCTCGGCCATCTCGATATAATTTTCCTGGAGAGGCAATTTTATAATATCGCTAAGACGATTTTTAATTCTTAACTTCTTGGTCTCAATGACATCCTTTACTCTGGGAATCCTTTCCTTTCTGATATCGGTCTGAGCTCTTTTCTTTATAAATTGCAGCTTTCTGTATTCTTCTGGAGTAATAAAAGTTATGGCAATCCCCTCTTTACCGGCACGACCGGTGCGACCTATCCTGTGCACATATGATTCCGGATCCTGGGGAAGCGAATAGTTTATAACATGGGTAAGATCCTGCACATCTATCCCTCTTGCTGCGACATCTGTTGCGATTAGAATGTTTATGAGGCGCCTTTTGAATTTATTCAGTATTTTTTCTCGCTGGCTTTGAGACATATCCCCGTGCAGTGCATCGGCATCATAACCGCGTTCAATCATATGGTTGGCTACTTTATCTACATCGACTTTGGTTCTACAGAAAATAAGTCCGTAAAATTTTTCTTCAACATCGATTATTCTGCACAAAACCTCAAATCTATCTGATGGATTTACTTCGAAATAAATCTGATCGGTCTGGCTAACGGTAAGGTTGCCTCCGACTACTTTTATTACTTCATACTCGCGCATATACTTTTTAGCTATCTGCATTATCTCTTGAGGCATGGTAGCAGAAAACAACATGGTCCTCTTCTGGGAGTTTGTATACTCCATAATTTCCCTGACATCATCCAAGAAACCCATATTCAACATTTCATCGGCTTCATCAAGAACAAGAAATGATATATCCTTGAGCTTTAATGTCTTGCGTTTAAGATGATCGATTATTCTACCCGGAGTGCCTATAACTATATCTACACCTTTACGTAAACTTCTCAACTGCAGCTCTATCGACTGCCCTCCATAGACTGGAATAATACTTAAACTCTTTTTACCTTTTAAAGAATTGATCTCCTCAGCAACCTGTATTGCCAATTCCCTCGTCGGAGTAAGCACAAGTGCCTGAACAGACCCTTTATTCTCCTTAATAAGCTCAATTATCGGAAGCCCAAAAGCTGCCGTTTTACCCGTCCCGGTCTGCGCCTGTCCTACTATATCTTTAGTAGATTTTAATATAGCAGGGATAGTCTTTTCCTGTATAGGCGTCGGGGCTTCAAAACCTTTCAGTTGAAGCACATTTAGCGCCTCTTGAGACAAACCTAAATTTCTAAAAGCATCCATATTTTAATTTCCTATTCTATTTAGCTTAATTTTTCCTAAATAAACTTTATATATTATACCAGCAAGTTATAAAAAATTATATCTTTAATTTCTAAGACCCTCCTTTAAAATTTCTAAACAATTGCAAAAATCTGGGAAGAGTTATTAAAAGATTTTTGCGTTAACGCCTCCCCCTTACCAATCATATAGTCATTGAGGTCATAGCATTTATATCCGAACATATTTAATTTTAAAAAAATCTCATCTATCTTGGGGCATAAATCTTTATGCAGCTCACAAACTATATATGGTTTATATTTTTCTAATGTTTTCATCATTCCATTTATAGCTCTATACTCATTGCCCTCTACATCTATCTTAACTAAATCAGGAGCAGGGTTATTTTCCTTAAATATAAAATCATCAATTGAAACAGAGGCTTTCAGGCTAAAATTATGCCTTTTATCTATATTATCTGTCTCAACTATTCTACCCGAAGATGCGCCACCCCGGCGATCGAACAATTTAGCTCCGGATGATTCCGCCACACAAACGGGATTAATATAGAGATTAGACATTTTATTAAAATTTTTTGTCTTAACAAGGCAGGCGTAATTATTCTCCTCCGGCTCAAAGGCATAGGCTCCTCCATCAGGGCCGACTTTATCTATAAAAAGCAGGGAAAATATACCTATATTAGCTCCTATATCATAAGTAATCATCCCGGGCTTTAGAATATTATTGAATAATTTCCTCAAATTTAGCTCATATTTATAAACCTCATCTTCATTAAGCACAAAGCCGTGATAGATGGGATTTAAAAACATGTAAAATCCTTCGGGGGTTTTTATTTTTATAAATCTTCCTCCAAAAGAAAACGAAATTATTTTCTGAAATATTTTATTATCAACAAGACTCCTGTAAAAATCATAATGAGATTTTCTTAAATTTCTACCTGCCTGACTTACTATCTTATAAAATACATTTGCCATAATACGAACCCTTTTAAAAATAATAGAGCTTGATTAATATTATTATACTATTGATTAAACAACTTAGAGATTTCAAAAATAATAATATCTCACCCTACGCAAAAATAACAGTCCTGCTACTCTCCATTAGTCTGGACATTTACATCGTAGATATTTAAAAGCTGCAGACGCGTCGCCTCAAGTCTTTCAGTAAAAACACTCATAAGCCTCTTGAGCAGTTCATAGCCAAGATCTGAATTCTTTTCGCATTTCTCACGCAAACATTTTCCATCTAACGCAATTGCGCGGGTATTTTCTAATGCTTTTGCGCTAAACCTATACTGATGCGGAGGAATCAGCCACGACCAACCTAAAATTGCACCCTCACGAATAGTCTGTATTGTAATCTGCCGCGATTGGCCCATAGAAATAGCTGCTTTGCCGCTGCGGATAAGATAGAACTTATCGGCGGAATCTCCTTCTTTAAGAATTACATCTCCGGCCTTAAAAAATACATTGCTCGCGCATCCTAAAATAAAGTCGAAATATTTCTGCTCTAAACCCTTAAAAAAAGGGTGCTCTTTTAAAATCGGTTCCAGTGTCTCCATATTTCCTCCTTTTTTAAAATTATATCATTTTATATGCAATATAAGCGAAAAATTTTTCTTTTCCCTGTTTTTTTGAACAATTGATTCCTATATAGTCTTTAGGTATAATCCTTTCATAATAAAAATAAGGAGGTTTGAGATGAAAAAGACAATTTTTCTAATTGCAATTTCACTGATAGTGCTTACTCAAAAGGCCTTTTGCGCAAATATAGGTATTGAAAATATCCGATTTTTTGAAGCAGGATATACTGTGCCTTCCGAAGAAAATCTATATTATAAAGACAGCTTTCCTCGCAGCAGCTCACGGTATATATATTGCCGCATAGACTACAAAAACAATCTCTACCAAACAAGAGAACACAATGTTCGTATTGTATGGCAGTATTATAATCCAGACGCAAGTTTCAGCGGTCAAGTAGAGAGCGACATAACAGTATACCCGGAATGGTATAGCAACTGGACTTATCATGGTTGGGGTTGGGATGAACCGGGCAACTGGCCCATAGGAACTTACACAGTCAAAATACTTGCAGACGGTGAATATATTGGAGAAAAGAGATTCTCTATTTATAATGATATCCCCGATGAAAGCTCAGAGGACGGAAGCAGTGACTATCTTTATAATGCAGTTCTTGATAATGATGTAGCCACATTGAAAGACGTGCTGTCCAAAGGGGCCGACCCAAACGCAACCAATATGTTTGGAATGTATGCTCTCAACACAGCGGCAAATGATGGAAAGGCAGAAATTGTAAAAATATTACTTGATAACGGAGCTGATATAAATAGCGCTGACTATATACTAGGATGGACTCCTTTAATATGCGCAGCAAATAACGGGAATAATGAGATATCAACCTTGCTGATACAAAGAGGAGCAAGCATAGACGCAGAGGATACGGCCGGCTATACAGCCTTGATTTACGCTGCTACCGCAGCTCACGATGAGACTGTTAAATTATTAATCGCTTCCGGAGCAAATATAAACCATATAGCCGGCGGATATACCCCTCTAATATCGACAGTAAGCGGGAATCACTATGAAACAGCAAGGTTATTGTTGGAAAATAACGCCGAACCTAACGCGAAAATGGAAACAGGTGAAACGTCTTTAATACTTGCAATTCAAAAAGGCAACTTAGAATTAGTAAAATTGCTCTTAAATTACGGCGCCGACTTAAACATTAAAGACAATAAAAACAGAGGGGCTTTGGAATGGGCTGAGTTCGAACAACATAAAGATATAATTGAATTACTCAAAAAAACAAACGCCCTGGATATCAACGGCAGCTGGGAAGGAGTCTGGACTGATCCTACAGGATATATCTACCTTTTAAAAATTAATCTCAACATTAAAGACCCTAACAATATCGAAACAGTTATTAGCTGGACACTTAATGCTTCTCCATTAGCTTCAGAGCAGTCAAAAATCGGGCTCAAAGCAACGGAATATGTAAAAGGCAGTTACGATTCAAGCAAAAGAACTCTGAATTTAGAAGGACACAAAGAAAAGGATGAGCACGATATAATAGGCCTTGATAAATACAAATTAGTTGTTGCTTTAGATGGCGCTGTTATAAGAGGCCTATCAGAAAATAACGGCACCTGGACTGGCAAACTATCTGCCAACCAGGTTAAAAATCAGAACGTATCCGATAAAATAAAACAGCTCTGGAATAAGATAAAACAAAAATAAAATTGACCCCACATCGGATAAGTCACAAGCTTTTTAGATTCTAAAGAAATCGAAGAGTTTACAAAAGAATTGATGCTTACTGCTTATTAAAAAGACTGCTATTCAAAAAGACAACTCTAGTTTCGTTCCTAAGACGTGAGTGTCGCTCCAGTTATTATTTTTTTCACTGCTCTGCAAAAGATAAAAAATATCTACTTTTATATGCTTGAATAATTTAAGATTACATCCGCCATAGAACCGATTTCTATTAAGCGCCTCTTCATCAAAATCATAAAATATCTCATCTGCCAGATAAGGCTGAATTTCGAGTTTTGTTAACTTAATTGGTGCTTTTATTGTAAATTTATTTCTGTATCTCCAATAGTTATCTGATTTTTCTCTATTCTTATACTCCAATCTTCCTCTATTGCTGAATGAAAAATCTGATAACTTCCATTTTATAGTAGCGTTAAAATGCGGTACATTCTCATATCTCCAAATACTGCTCTTTTCTTCAAATATTTGCCTATAATTGAAACCTAAATCTAACCATTCAGCTATCCCTGAATAAGTTAAACCTAAATCTGAATGTTGATAATAAAAGCTACTTGCATTATCACCGTAACGGAATTCTACCTCAAACTGCGCTTTCCAATCATCATTGATTTTCCAAGAGACACTCTCTGTATTCCAGTACTGAAAGTCACCATCATCAAAGGCAGATGAATAGCTTCCAAAGAAAAGAAGTAGCACAATTAAAACACCTTTTTCCATAGTGATATATTTTATCTACAACAAAAAAATACAATTCATTTTTTTCAAATGTTTAATACGTTTAATACAATGGCACTTTCAATCGGTGAAGTTAGCCTATAATTTGTTATAAAAACTTAATATACTTCACCTTTTATGCTTTTTCGTGAGATAAGAAGATAAAAAAGCACGAATGAAAGAAGTCGCCTCGATTAAAAAAAGAGAATAGAATCTGCAAACTCATTCACAGTAAGCATATTTTAAGTATTTACAACCCAAGAATATACTTCTTATACACACCAGAGGGAAGCAGATAATAGAAAATCTAACCCCTTATCCTAAACCAACCTATAATAGCAATAGAAACTATAAGAACCACGTAGGATTTTTGGTTATTGACTCTGCGTAATCTATAGTTTCTATTGGGCTATTTGAAACGTCTTACCATTTGCTAGAGCTTTTGTCTCTGCGCTTTGAAAAACACTCTTTGCAATATACAGGACGGTCTCCGCTTGGCTTGAAAGGAACTTCGCATTCTTTTTTGCATTCTGCGCATGTTGCCTTATGTATCTCGCGCGGACGTCCGCCAAACCCACCACTTTGTCCAAATCCCATACTACCTCCTTGCCTGCCAATAAACAGGCTTTTTAGTTTCTGTAACTGCCGATATTATATCTTTGCCATCAAGCTCCAAACCAGCGGCAGAACAACAAAACCGCAAAGTAAAATATTTACCTCGCGGTTAAACCATCTACTCTATTACTTATTCCTCATACCTTTAATTACTTTTATAAATTATACGCTGCTTAATTTATTTGTCAATCTTATTCTCAAAATTAAATGCTGCTTTGATTACTTATTTCGGCTCACCCGTTTGCGGTCTGCTTCCGTTAAATGCAATTTTCGAAGCCTTACATTTTTGGGAGTTATCTCAACCATTTCATCATCCTCAATAAACTCAAGACCAAACTCAATGGTCATTTGCCGCGGAGGTATAAGCGCAATCGCTTCATCGCTTCCTGAAGCACGCATATTAGTTAATTTCTTTCCACGTAATGCGTTTACAGCAAGATCAACCCCTTTGTTGTTTACGCCAATAATCATACCCTCATATAGCTTTTCTCCTGGTTTAACAAAGATTTCACCACGTGCCTGTAAATTATAGAGCGCGTACGCCACCGCATCGCCGGATCCGTGCGAAATTAGAACACCGCTTTGACGGCTCGGCATCTCTCCTTTATAGGTCTGATACTCAAGGAAATTTTGGTACATGATACCGCTACCTCTGGTTATCATAAGAAACTCGCTTCTAAACCCGATTAATGCCCTTGAGGCAATAACAAATTCCATACGCATAGTCCCGGAAGATGTTGTCTTTATGCCGCGCATTTGAGCCTTGCGAGCTCCAAGCACCTGCATAACAACACCCTGATATTCTTCTTCCACCTCGATTATCACCTCTTCAACAGGTTCGAGCGTTTGACTACCCATTTTCTTTAAAATAACCTGCGGTTTTGAAACTTCCATCTCATAACCTTCACGACGCATTGTTTCTATAAGAATAGAAAGATGCAGTTCTCCGCGGCCTGAAACTTTTAAGCGCTCAGTTCCCGCAACCGCCTCAACCTTAATGCCAACATTGATCATAGCCTCATGCTCAAGACGCTCCCTTATATGTCGTGATGTTAAAAATCTGCCTCCATCCTTGCCTGAAAGAGGGCTTGTATTATGAGAAAAGTTCATCGAGATTGTAGGCTCATCTATCTTGATAGCAGGCAACCCTTTCGGCTGATCAATACACGTAAGCGTCTCTCCAACCTCTACACCCTCTATGCCGGAAATCAATATAATATCTCCTGCTATAGCCTCATTGACATCAATACGGACTAATCCGCGATACTTCATAATCTTAGTTGCCTTACCTTTTGCGATAGTTCCATCGCGTTTTACAAGCGCCACTGGATCCCCGACATGGACAGACCCATGGAAAACCCGCCCTATAGCGATTCGCCCGACATAAGAGTCATAATCAAGCATTGTAA
>CAZAPE010000029.1:0-15913 GCA_964487065.1 uncultured Planctomycetia bacterium
GATTTAGTCCCGGAAATCTTACAGATTTCTCGGGAGGCGAATATTTCATGATATTCATGAAATATTCGGGTTAAAACCTATTGCAATAGCAGAAAATGAGTTCATGTATTAATATTTATCCTTTTACTATATTGCAGAAGCAAATAGACATCAGGCGGTAGGAATGCAGCCAGCTATCGCCTTCTTTTTCCTAAGAGAACAATATCCCGCAAAGACTCTTTGCTTTTAGCTGCCATCCATCTCTTTTCAAAATGATAATCTTGAACAATTTGAGCGATAGCTGAAAGAGCACGCAAATGAAAGTTGCGCTCGTCTTTTGTACCAATAAGAACAAAGACGGCATGAATGTTGGGTAGGTTTTTAGAAAAAATAATCCCTTTTTGACTTCTTACAAGAAGAATATCAAAGATTTTTTCTCCTTCAATAATTATATGCGGTATTGCCAAACTAGGGCTTATCGCAGTAGTACTTTCTTCTTCTCTCTCAATGAGCTTTTTAAGAATATCTTCTTTAGGAAGCTTGATTCTTTCAGATATTGCCTGGGCTGCTAATTGAAAAAATTCTTCTACTTTGAGGGCTTTATCAATGTCTAAAACAATGCTTTTCTCAATTACTCTATCAAACCGATCTTCGATAATATCGTCCCGTTCTCTAATAATTTCTTTTAATTCTGTTTCCAATGAACGGGTTGTAAGTTCTTTAGCTGTAATCCTTTCGATGAGATAAAGTAATGCATATTCTCTATTCGTCCTAATCCTTCCATAAAACCAGTAAACAAAAAACCCCCCCGCAATAAGGATGGCTCCTATGAGAAGTGCTGCCTTACCCATTTCAAATATCAAAAAAACAAAACCGGCAATTCCAACAATTTGTATCCAAGGGTATAAGGGGGAGCGGAAACGCGGTTGATAGTTTTGGAGACGGCTTTCTCTCAAGATAATCACAGCCAAACATGAAAATATATAGGTCAAAATTAAAACGGTAGAAGCTGCTTTGATGAGAACATTCAATTCCAGGAACAAGGCAATAATCATAAAAAAACCGGTAACAAGAATTGCAATATGGGGTGTCTTAAACCTGGAATTTATTTTTCCCAAGAAATCAGGCAACAAGCCATCCCGGCTTAATGATAGAGGATATCTGGAAGCAGCCATAATCCCGGCATTGGCAGTTGAAACAAATGCTAAAATAGCCGCTATACTTAAAGCAATTCTGCCGCCTGCACCCATAAAGGAAGCTGCACCATCAGAAATCGGAGTAAGTGAGCTACTGAACTCAGAGGCATTCAGCACCCCGATTGTTACGAAAATAACCAGGCTATAGAAAACACTTACTACCAGAAGGGAAAGAATCATTCCTAAAGGCACAGTTCGTGCCGGATTTTTAACTTCCTCAGCAATACTGGCAACTTTTAATAATCCTCCATAGGAAATGAAAACAAAGCCCGCGGTGGAAAAAACCGCACCTAATCCATGTTGTGCAAAAGGTTCAAAGCGTTGAATGCTAACCTCCGGCAACCCACGAACAATATAAAAAAGTAAGATGGATAGGAGTCCGCCTACCAATATTATTTGTATTCTGCTTGCTTCCTTTATTCCTATTAGATTAACAACGATGAAAATAAGGCATAGGGATATAGCAATAATGTGTATATTGATATTAATTATCAGGACTGCAAAAGCAGCCATGCCTACTAATGCAAAAGCACTCTTTAAAGATAGAGAAAACCAGGTTATTAGCCCATCAACTGTACCAACAGCCGGTCCCATGCTACGGGTTACATAGAAATAGTCTCCACCTGCCTTAGGCATTGCTGATACAAGTTCGGCTTGAGATAACATTCCGGTCATAGCCAGTAAACCGGCTAAAAAATAAGAGATGACAACTGCTGGGCCAGCCTGGGCATAAGCAAGGCCAGGCAATATAAACAACCCCGAACTAATCATAGCTCCGCTTGCAATACAGAAAATATCAAGCAGCTTAAGCTCTTTTTTTAACTTCATAAAATTCTTAATTATTTATTATTTAAATTTACTAATTTACAACCAAAATATTATATATATCTTCCCATATAATTAGAAATTTTGAAATAATAAAACTTTAGCCTGCTTATTTCATATAATACATGAAATGACGTAAATGCGGGCTGCGAAGCGTCCTTTAGGGCTTATCCCGACCCCCTGAAATCTGATAGGATTTCGGGGACTTAGTCCCTGTCCACAGGACGTCCTTTAGGATTGAAATCGCTATGCGATTTCTAAGGGCGAATTTTGCAGGGTAGCAAGATTAAATCGTTATACGATTTAATCTATCGGCCCTTTGCCCTCTGCAATTTGTAAAATTGCGAGGATTTAGTCCCGGAAATCTTACAGATTTCTCGGGAGGCGAATATTTCATAAATATCATGAAATATTCGGGTTAGGGTTTAAAAATAGGACAAAGAATCATTTGAGGGGAGAAATCTGCTGCAGAGAGAATTCACTGGCCTGCCAAGCCGTATGCCTGCTTCACGGGATAATAATTTATCTTCTCTGTTTAATTCTAATATCTTTTTAAAATAAAACGGCTTCAAAGCTACATATGCCACCGCAGGCATAAAAGCTGCTGGAAGCATACCTGTTATTTGAGAGAAATTTTAGCACAGAATATATACTTCTTACACTAGAAAACTAAAAACCGGCTTTTTATTTACGCATACATAGAAAACCTTGAGCAACTTCATCATAATTTATCACTTTAAAACCTACGCTTATAAGTTTTTTCTTTACTTGTGCCGGATAATCTCTTTTTTTCTTTATTCCTACTAAAGGAGTATAGTGGTACATATACGCCCCTTTTTTAAGGACGCGATAAAGTTTGGAATAAAAATCTTGCGAATAGAGAACGGGTGATATTTTAAATGTAGGGGGATCGTGGAGAATGCTGTCGAAATAATCGTTATCAAAATTATCAATTTCATCTTTTATATCTGCGTTTTTGAAAATAATATTTTTTTGATTAAATAGCTCTTCTGAAAAAGGATTTATGGAGGCGATCTCGACTATATTTTCATCCTTCTCGAAAGTATACACAGAAAAAGCTTCCCTGCTCGCTAAAATTGCAGTGTAACCCAATCCTGCGCAGGTATCCAAGTGAACACCTTTTGGTTTTAAAAATCTTACCTTTGCTTCCACATCGCATCTTGGAGAGGAGAGAGAAATTTTGTGCATCGGCACAGAGCTTATGCTTACCGTAGGCCAGTCGGCTGTCGGAGTAAGTTTATAGTAGTAATTGGTATTTTCAGAGAAAAAAGCTATCGGAAGCAATTCATCCTCTTTTATAAGATATAAAAACTTCTCTTTTATTTTCTGAGAAATTAAAATTTTTTCAAGGCCCGGGAAGAGAGCATAGCCATTCTCTATTTTTACCTTGATCCTTTTTTTGCCCAAATTGACATTTAAATCAAACTCCTTAGCGCCTGTTGCTGCGCTTAACTTCAAATCCTGAAAATCTTTATAAGCAATAATCATAGCTTATAAAATAACAGGCTTTTTAAAAAAAGGAAGTGAAAATTATTTAAGAGGAAATATCTGCTGCAGAGAGAATTCCCTGTCAACCGCTTCAAGCTGCATACCTTTTCTGATTGCTATAAGCTTATCTTTAAGAATCTTTGTCTTCAACCAATTTGAATAGGCATCAAGAAATTCATCCTGCGCTTTCTTGATAAGGAGAGCTTTTTCGTAGTCAAGAAATCCTTGCAGAAATTCTGCGAAGTTGTCTTTCGAGGGACTGTTTTTTGGTAGCAATCTTTTGTCTTTCATTTTCATCCTCTCTTTTTCTCCTCGCTATAATTATAACATATAAAATACTTTTGTCAAGTTTTTATCTAATTTTTAAAAAACTCCTATCTCTTAGTTTTTAACCACTCATTTATTATCTGCCAATGGTCAAATGCAAAGCTTTCCTTAGGCGGCAAGCTATCTAACTTAAATATTTTCAATGACTTAGCATCGCTATCTGCAAAAGGACTACCTGTTGCCTTAACGATATAAACTGTTGTTATAGTCTGAAACCTGGGGTCTCGCCCCGGCGCTGAGTAAGTGTGAAACTGCTTCATGCTTAAAACTTTTAATCCTGTCTCCTCCGCAACCTCCCTTGTTAATGTGTCTTCAAGCGACTCATTTAATTCTACAAACCCTCCAGGCAATGCCCAGCCAAAAGGTGGATTTTTGCGTTCTATTAAAACAATTTCACCGTCTTTAAATTCGATTATCGCATCTACTGTTGCAATAGGAATATTGGAAAGTTTACGTAATATATACCCGCAATGGCCCTCAAAGGTTGGCTTGAATATTTCATAATCTTTTTTACTGTGCAACACAAAGATAATTCTTTGAATAGATGTGCCTTGGAAAACGTGTGAAATAACCTCCTCTGAAATAATCTTTGCCGCATCCGCTATAGGAAAACGCCCGGTACCACAACCTAATGCAGGAATAGCGATAGTTTTAATTTTATTTTTTCTACCTAAATCTAATGCTTTTACAATTGCCTTTCTTATTATATGCTGGTCTGTTTTAAAATTCCCCGCCTGCCGGCGGGCAGGCATCTTCATTGTTGCAACATGAATAATATACCGCGCTTTAAGCTTCCCGGCTGCGGTTATAACTGCAGCACCTAAATTAAAAGGCGCTTTTTCAAAAGCCTCTTTTTCAATCTCAGCACCACCCTTTTTTTTGATAGCCAACGAGAGCGCCCCGCCCATCTTTAGTTGGGTATTCGCCGGATTAACAATGGCATCAACATCTAAATCGGTTATATCGCCAAGCATAAATGTAATCGTAACTTTGTTTATTTTCATATAAAGATTTACTAATAGACCCTGCTTTTGTGTAGGCTTTTTGCTCCTGTCAGGATTTCCTGGCTAAATGAAGAAGCGAAATTGCTATTGAAATCAGAAGAATTGTATTGGCAAAATCAAGCCAGATTCTGTAATCCGCTATACCTTTTAATCCCACAATAACGGCTCCTACCAAAAGCAGTATCCCGGTCCATGTAAACAGCAAAATATGCCTCATATTAGATATTTATCTTCTCTGCTATTGGATAAACATAGGGCATCTTCCAGTACTGCCCCATAAGCACCTGAATAATTCCTATAATAGATACCAAACTGAACGTTGCTATTGATACCCACTGGATAAGAGGGCCGAAAAATGGAACCTTTGAGAATATTGCAGCCAAAACCTCGCCTATAAATACAACCAAACCCTGCTTGGCATGGAAATAGGCAAATCTGTTATCTTTTTTTAAAAATAACGGAACAAAACACAGAATAGATATATAAGAAAAGACAGCAAAAAGCTTTCCTTCCTGAACCACTTTATCTACATCCTTAATCTCTTCATTGTTCATAGCTACCTCCTGTATTTGTTTTTGAAATCATAGCAAATAGCATAATTAAAGTCAAGAAATATGGTATAATATTGCAAAATGGAAAAAGATATTACTGAACCTACAGACGATATTAAACATTATAAAGAAAAACTAAAGCGTCTCGAGACGGAGCTTTCTTTGATTCATGAGGTTTCCAATATCATGCGTACGACGCTGAAGTTAGAAGAAATATTTTATATATTCCTTACCGCAATAACCGCACACGCCGGATTAGGCTTTAACAGAGCAATGTTATTTCTTATTCAGGAGAAAGAAAACTGCCTTGAAGGAAAAATGGCTATCGGGCCAGGCAACGCAGAGGAAGCAGGAAAAATATGGTCGCGAATAGATATCGAAAGGATGACACTCGAAGACCTGATCTCCTGTTATGAAGAGTTTAAAAAGAACCCTTCTCAACTTGATCAATTCGTAAAACAGATAAAAATACCTTTACGCAGCGACGGCGGTATATTGGCTTTAACCGCTATGGAAGGCATGGTTATAGAAGTCTTGGATGATGAGGTGCGCTCCAAGATAAATGATCTGGTTGTAGACATCCTTAAGGCCGAGCATTTTGTGATAGCCCCTTTAAAAGCAAGAGATATAGTTATAGGAGTAATATTTGCAGATAATATTTATTCCAAAAGACCAATAACAAAGGATGATATAAGAATACTTACAATGTTCGCAAATCATGCAGGACTTGCAATAGAGAATTCGAAGCTTTATGAACAAACTCTTCATCTCTCGCAAACTGACTCTTTAACAGGCATATTTAATCACGGCAGGTTTCAACAGCTATTAGAAGAAGAGGTAACGCTATCCAAAGAAAAAGATACTCCGCTATCATTATTACTAATAGATATTGATAATTTCAAAAACTATAATGATTCTTTAGGGCATCCTGCTGGCGATGAAGCAATAAAAAGCATATCTAACCTTATAAAAAACTCCTGCCGCAAAATAGATATAGCTGCCAGATACGGAGGTGAAGAATTCACGGTCATATTGCCTGAAACTAACAAGGACAATGCCAGGATTATAGCTGAAAGGCTGCGCAAAAATATAGTCGATTACCCTTTCAAAAATAAAGAAATTCAACCTCAGGGTGCACTAACAGTAAGCATAGGAATATCAACCCTGCCGGAAGATGCGGACGAAAAACAAGGGCTGATAGAAAAAGCTGACCTTGCTCTCTTTAGCGCTAAAAAAAAGAGAAAGAACCAAGTTGTCAACTATTCACCTTACCTGGAAAAAAAATAGAAATTAATTGGCAGTTGCTTCTTCTGTTTTGTGAAACTTCACTGAAACTATCTTGGATATCCCGGTATTTTCCATAGTAATACCGTAAATAACATCCGCTGTTGAAATAGTACGTTTATTGTGAGTTATAACCAAAAACTGCGAAAGACTGGCAAACTCTCCAAGCAGCCTGCGATATCTGTCTATATTAGACTCATCCAGCGGAGCATCGACTTCATCAAGTATACAAAAAGGTGAAGGCTTAACCTTAAAAATAGCAAACATAAGAGATAGCGCAGTTAATGCCTTTTCTCCTCCGGAAAGCAAACCCACGCTCTGCAGTTTCTTCCCCGGGGGGCGCGACAATATTTCAATTCCGGCCTCAAGACAATCAACTCCTTCATCAAGTATTAAATCCGCATCTCCGCCGCCAAAAAGGCGCGGGAATATCTCTTTAAAAGCTTTACGCACTTCCTGGAACGCTTCCGAAAACATCTCCCGGGTAGTCTTATTTATCTTCCGAATTGCCGTAGCAAGCGACTCCTTCGCTTCCAGAAGATCTTTCTCCTGATTTTCGAGAAAAGACAACCTCTCCTGCAGCTGCTTATGCTCCTCAATAGCAACCAAATTTACTTCGCCTATCTTCTGGACCTTATCCTGCAACTCCTGTATCTCTTGTTTTATAAGCGTATGGTCATCGCCTTCTTTTACAGCTTCGGGAAAATCCTGAATATTGTATACCTGATTAAGCCTGTCTTTTATACTCTTGATTTTGTATTCTTCTTCGTTAATACCTAAATCCAGGGCATGAATTTCATCTTTTTTACCCGTATATTCATTCCTCATATTAATCAAAGCATCTTCATCCTTTTCAAACTCGCTCTTTAAGCTCTCGTAATCCAGTTTTTTCTCGCCTAATGCGGATTCTCCGTCATTTAGATTCTTATCGAGAGCAATATTGTCTTCTGTTAAAACAGATATTTCTTCTTTAAATTGAAATATTTTCAAAACTGCATCATCATAATCTTGCTTCCTTTTTTGTTCATCGCTGCTTAAGTTTTGCAGCTCTTCATTGGCTAAATTATACCAGCCCTGGAACTGCTCATGTCTCTGTCTTATAGAAGCTCCCTGTGCCGCAAGCTGTGCCGCCTGAAGAGAAATATCATGCTTCAAATCCAAAGCCTGACTTAATTCAGCTTGAGCTTTTAAAAGTCCCTCCTCTGCTTCCTTAAGAAGTTCCTGGATATCACTTACTTCATGCTGCAGCCTTTCGCCGCGGGAACTATTATTTTCAAGCTCTGTCTTGATCTCTTCTATGTCTAAATCTATAACCTCCTTCTCCTGCAGCAACCTTTTTTTGTTTTCCTCCAATGCCTCCTGAGATCTCTTCAGATTAACGACTTCATAGTTAAGAGCTGCTTTATCCTTTTCAACCGCTGCAACATCATTTTCTGCAATAGCAATATTATTATCTAAATTTTTAATCGATTCGTTCAATTTAATAAGTTTGTCTTTAAGTAAAACTGTTTTTTCATCTAACCTTGCAATCTTTCCCTCCCTGTCCAAATAACCCAGGTCCTTAGAAGGATTAAAACCAATGCAGATTTTCCCCTGCTGGAACAAAATGTTCGATTCGCTGAGGAATTTAAAACGCGGATATTTAGAGCTTAACTCCTGCGCCGCTGTTATTTCTTTGGCATAATAAATATCGGCCGCCAAAGAAAGCAGCTTTTTATACTCGCCTTCAACATTGAGTAATTCGGATATAGAAACAGCTTCGGCTATTTTTTCTATTTGAGGCTCTTTTAATTGCTCTAATATTATAATGTTCACATCCGAAAGCGCTTCCCTCCTGCAAAAATCAAGAAGAATAGCCGCATTATCTTTATCCTTTACAACAACAGCTTCAAGATGGCCTCTATACGAAGTCTCTACTTTGGTTACGTTTTCCGGAACCACCTTTAAGAGATCCGAAAGCAACCCCATAATATTTTGAGGCAGCTTCTGCTGAATTAATCTCAAACTTTCGGAATAAGAGAGCCCCTTACTTTGAATCTCCCTCCACGAGGAAAGCCTTGTTTCAAAAGTCGTTATATCTCTCTCTATTCCTGCGCGCTCTGCTATATGTATCTCTCTGTTTTCCAAGAGAAGTTTCTTATTCTGGAGCATACTTTCAAATTTTTGACTTACCTCATTAAGTTTCTCTTCAATCTCGCTTAGCTTAATAGAGATGCTGCTTATTTTAGTTTCCTGCTCATTTAATTGAACCTGCGCATCTTCTTTATCAAGATGCAATCTCTCCAGACGTATCTTACATGCTTTGATTTCACTATCTAACTGCAGAAGCAGGTTTTTTTTCTGGGTAAGTTCAAAATTTTCTTCCATAATTCTGGATTTCAATTCTTCTATCTCTTTATTTATATTTTTACTTTTTGTTTCTAAACTTTGTATCGTATTTTTCTTTTCCTCTATCTGTATTTTGGAGCTTTCCTCTTCTCTTCCTAAATCAAGCTTTTCTCTTTCAGCGCCTTCAATCTTTGCAACGGCAGTCTCTATGCGCTGCTTTATCTCTCTTAGCTCATCTCCAAGAAGAAGCATCTTTTTATTGTTTTCTAATATAGAATTCCTGTTCCATTCTACCCTCTCCTGATTTCTCTGGAATTTAGACGAATGTTCGCGAAGATGGTTTTCTTCTTTGGCAATCTCCTCAGACCTACTTGAGATAGAGCCTCGCAAAACCCTGGCCCTGGATTCTTGCTCTTGGAGCAAAGATTTCATGGATTCAAAATAATTTTGCATCTTCTCTTTCTCGGAAAGATGGGTTTTAATATTTTCCCTCGCCCCTTTTATTTCAAAAGCTGCGAACTTAACCTCTTTATCTTTTAACTCTTCGTAGAAAACCTTGTAGCGTTCGGCCTTGCGCGCCTGCCTCTCAAGAGATGATATCTGGCGCCTTACCTCCGCAATAATATCTGCAACACGCAAAAGATTATTCTCTGTGGCCTCAAGCTTTCTAGTTGCCTCTTTCTTCTTGTTTTTGAATCTTGTAATGCCGCTTGCCTCCTCAAAAACAAATCTCCTCTCCTCAGGCTTAGAACTTAAAAGTAAATCCATCTTGCCCTGCTCCATAAGAGAATAAGCTTTTGTTCCTATACCGGTGCCGGCTATTAACTCCTGAACATCTTTCAAGCGCACAGGAACTCTATTAACAAGATACTCGCTCTCCCCGCTGCGGAAAAGCCTCCTTGTAATAGTAACGTCGCTGAATTCAATAGGAAGTTTTCCATCCTCATTTGAAATTTCTAAAGATATTTCGGCGAAGTTAACCCTCTCAGCAAGCTCAGTACCATTAAATATAACATCTTCCATAGAGCCGCCGCGCAGCTCCTTTGCTGATTGTTCGCCAAGAACCCATTTCATACCATCAACAATATTGGATTTCCCGCAACCGTTAGGCCCCACAATAGCTGTAATACCCTTCTCAAATTCAAGAGTAGTCTTTTCAGCGAAAGATTTAAATCCGAAAATTTCTAACTTTTTAAGCAGCATGGATATAGCATATAATAAACTAAGTTAAATTTCAATGTTAACTATATGAAAGGTCATTATTAAATATGATTATACCCTGCAATTCAAAGAATTGCGGATACTTAATCCCGGGAATCCTTGGATTCCTCGGGGCACTGATTAAACAGCAGATTACACCGATAAAAAACAGTGAATGGTAAAAAATGAACAGCAAATAAAAATAAGCACTGGGGGTGAAATATGAATTTAATTGTCCTCTGTATCTCAATAGGTCTCTTTGCCGGAATATTTAGCGGCATTCTCGGCATCGGCGGCGCCGTCTTAATAATACCTGCTCTTGTATATCTTTTACATTTCAACCAACACCTTGCCCAAGGGACAACACTGGCTTTAATGGTTCCGCCTATTGGCTTACTTGCAGCCTGGGTTTATTACAGATCAGGTCATGTCGATCTTAAAGTGGCGGCTTTCATTTGCCTGGGTTTTTTCATCGGCGGCCTCTTGGGAGCCAAAATTGCTATCCCTGCATCCTCATGCCTATTGAAAAAAATCTTCGGGATATCACTGCTATTAATAAGCCTAAGAATGATTTTCAGCAAATAAAACATTATAAGCTGATGGCGTTATAGAGGTTTTCAAGAACTTTTCTTTTACCCATTTTTTCAACCGCATTAACAAAATACTCCTGATTTATATTCCAGAAAAAAGCCAGCAACAACTGAAGCTGATCCAGCGCAAGATATACTTTCGCAACACGGCCGTCCTGAGATATTGAATCATATAGCCCTAGAGGCCCTATGATTTGAGGAAATAGCTTTTCTGCTTTCTGAAAAAGTAGAACTGTTTCCTCAGGATAAATCGGAAACATCAATGCCGTTGCATACGGAGCCCCGATATCAGAACGCACCCAATCTTCGCTGGCATTAAAAATACCTATGCAAGGCTCATAGACATACTCATCCGCCATATCCGGATTCGCAGCTGCAGAGCGTAAAAATGGCGTCTTTGTATTTTCTGCATGCTCTATCTGAATGAGAGCGTAATTTTCGTGGGCAATTTTTAAAGCCTGCGGCGATAAATCCATCTCGGGGATAAAAAGAAGCGGCAACCAGGCTTGGAATGCACCCTGATAAGGCTTAAATATTACGCGAGAATCCCCGCAATTAAGGATATATCTGGCTTTGGGGCAATTGCTTCCTTTAAAAATATTAAACCATGCATCCTGCGGCACATCGGCTAAAATAATAGCTACTAAAACGGCGATCCTTGATTCAGTATAGAATCTGTCTAACCAGATATTTGACTGCGGTTTCCCTTTTTTATAAGTGCCGCAAAGAAGGCCTCTCTTTTCATCGTAGACTTTTCTCCAGCCCTGCAGTTGATCGGATAAAAGCCTATGCGCCTTCCTGGCGATATTCGCCTCAACCTTGTTTAGAGAACTGCAAAAAGCACCATAAACTACCATAAGCGAAGCGGTCAAGTTCCCGTTGTCATAGAGGGAGATTAGCTCATCTTCTGCTATTTGGAGTTTATCTTCAAGGTCATACCAGTAAAATAAACCTTCCCATTTGGGAACCCTTTCCAAATTCAGCAGCAGCTTTGTAAGCCAGTATTTTGCCTCCTCGATACCAAACTCAGGGAAAGAAACATGCTCTTTAATTATATCCGTAAGTAATACTGCCCAGAGTCCTATTATAGTTGGGCTTGTGTATCTGCCGATTGTAAATTCACCGCTATCTGCTATATAAATGTGATCATAGGGAAATCCAGTTTTTTTATCCAAAGCTTCTTTAAAAAATTTAAAGTTCAAAGTAAGTATATGATCGTTAATATAATCCCTGTCTTTTGAATAGGAAATAGAGCTTTTAAAAAAGGAAAGTATAACAAAAAAAATAATTATTTTTAAAACGGTCCTTAAATAGGTATTTTTTTTAACAAAATCACTTCTCATGCTTTTACTTTATAGTTTAATAATAGTTAATATTTTACTTTGTAAAAAACTATAAATATTAAATTCTTCACCACCCCTATTTGCGGCTTTTTATAGAATTGCCTTTAAAAGGGCAATTAAATGTTTGCGCTGTGATCAGTTATATTGGGATTAAATTTAAGAAACTTTACCACTAAGTCAGGATCAAACTGCTTAGAGGATTGGGCTTCTATCTCTTTAAAGCACTCTTCTTTTGTAAAAGGCCTCTTTCTGTAGGAACGATGCGAAGTCATAGCATCAAAAGTGTCAACTATTGAAACGACCTTTGACTCAAATGGTATTTGACCGTCTTTTAAAGCATCGGGATAACCCTTGCCATCGAATCTCTCATGATGGCTTCTTACGATAGGCACAATTTCCTTCATAATTCCAAGTGGTATTAGAATATCTACACCTTTGAGAGGGTGCGTTTTCATCTGATTCATCTCCTCAGCAGTCAAAACATCCGGTTTGCTTAAAATCGACTCCTGTATAACTATCTTACCTATATCATGCACTGCGCAGGCCTTCTCTAAGATTACAAGTTCCTGCTCCTGGAGCTTTAAATATTTTGCAAACTCTCTCGCATACACACTGACCCGCTGAGAGTGGCCCTTGGTATTTTTACATTTTGCTTCCAGGGCCGAAACAAGAACTTCAAGAGTAGCAAGGTATTTATTCTGCAGTTTCTCATATAAAAGAGAATTATTAATAGCTATTGAAGCCTGCCGGCTTAAAATTGAGAGCACTCTGATTTCGTCATTGGTCACGCTATGGCCTTGCGGGAAACCTGTCAGAATCAAAACACCAAAAACGTTATCCCTATAATTAATGGGCAAGCAGAGAAACTCTCCATCGCCAAATAAATCCTTCTCCTTCTTGCCTAAAACGATGTTTTCAGCCTTAAGTTGTGAACTAACAATAGGTTTCTTGCTCTGCGCAGAAATCCCTATTACTCCTTCTGAAATCTTTATTCTAAGCTTACGCAATATCTCGGCATCAAAACCCTTGAAATTTTCAACTACCAACTCTTTGCTGCTTTCGTCCAAAAGCAACAACGCTATTTTGCAAGCCTTGGTAATTTCCGAAGACATATTAACGATAGCCTGTAATACCATATCCAAATCAGCAATGCTTGTAATAGCCTTGCTCACTTCACCGAGAGCGAAAATCTGATTTAATTTCGATTCCAGCTGCTCATCAAGGCTTACAAGATTATTGAGCAAATCCTTGTTTTCACGGCTTAGCCTTCTCTGTTTTACGGCATTGTCGACAATCTTTAAAAACTTTTCCATATCAAAAGGCTTTGTCAGGTAATCATAGGCGCCCTCGCGTACGGAACTAATTGCTGTCTCAAGAGAAGCGAATCCAGTAACAATAATTACCGGCACCTCATTATCTATCTCCTTGGCTTTCTTTAAGAGCTCAAGCCCGCTTATGCCGGGCATTTTTATGTCGCTGACCAACAAATCATATTTTCCAGAGACAAGCATTTCAAGAGCCTTCTTACCGTCGTTAATTGCATCGACATCATAATCTTCCAAGCTTAAGAAATCCGACATCGCATCAAGAAGTCCTTGATCATCATCAACAAAAAGAATTTTACCTTTTGCGCTCTTCATATCTATATCTTAAGAAATGCATCTTCTTTCTCTTTGTAAGGCAATATCAGCCTGAAGGTACTACCTTTTCCCAAAACAGAATCTATGCTTATAGTTCCACCCATATCCTCTATTATTTTTTTAGAAATGTAAAGACCCATTCCATTGCCGCTTGCTTTCGTAGTATAAGAAGGCAAAAATATTTTTTCTAAATCAACTGCCGCAATTCCTGTGCCTGTATCGTTTATCTCAATAACAAAATTACTAATATCTGAAATCTTATCTAAAAATGCCCTGACGGTTAATTGGCCGCCGTCCGTCATTGCATCCCTTGCATTAAACATCAAATTTAACAAAACCTGCTTCATCTCCGAAGAATCCAGAAGAAGCGAGGGAAGAGACGATTGGATACTTTTTACCACCCTGATACCACAACTTTTTAACTCCATCTCCAATAACTCGACTGCTTCCTCAAGAAGCTGTTTCAAATTAGCATTTTCCTTCTTTTCTTTAGTTAAGCCCAAAAGCGTCATAACGAGCGAATCTGCGTGAGTTATGCTCTGATTTATGAGACCAAAATGTTTGTTTACCTTCTCGTCTTCCGAAGAGAGCGCCTTCATAATAAAATTAATAGATAATTTTATTGTGGTCAAAACATTTTTAAATTCATGCGTCAGGGATTTCGTAAGTTCTGCAAGCGGTAAAACCTTGGCTATCTTTTTTTGGCTTTCTTCAAGCAATTGTTTCTCTTTTTTAATATCCTGAATTTGATTTTTGAGATCCTCTCTATTAATTAAGTCTCTATAATTTTTCTCGGCAGCTTTAAGAGACTGATTTAATTCTACAATGCTTACCGGCTTTAACAAAACGGCGGAAAATCCGATATTAAACAGCGTTATCAGTTCATCGACATCCGGCTGCGCAACCGTAATTATTATGGAAGCAGAAGGGTTTATTTTCTTTATTTTAAGGATTAAATCCGGAATCTTAAAATTTGCTATAGATACATCTATAATTGCTATCTGAAAATCTATTTTTCCTGCAAAGTCAAAAGCCTCATAAGGATTTTCGAAAGAATAAACCGTATACCCCTGCTGTTCTAAAATATCGAAAAATGCTTCTCTGACTAAATTGTCCCCTTCCAGCAAAAATATGGAATAAGGATTCATTTAAGAATTAGATTTAATGTTTCCATCCGAGTCTTTTGATTTTTTTTGAAAACACCGCGCACAGCACTTGTAACAGTCATTGTGCCAGGCTTCTTTACCCCCCTCATGCTCATGCAATTTCCAGAAACTGCTACCCTACCGTCTCTGCGAACTAAAAGCAAGCCTTGTGGAACCGAAACGCAATACACATATCCTTTGTAGTCTTGCAATGAAAAATTAGAAGGCATTAATTTAGAATACCACTTGTCACCTTTTGCTTTTAATTTATTTCTATGTGTTTCCATCCGAAAATAGTTTTTATTGTTCTGTTTTGTGCAACCGATACCCAGTTTAATACAAACTTCCTGTAAATCATCAATTAATCTTTCTGATTTAGAAACAAAATGGAATCCACCCCTTCTAGTAATATGTCCATCTCCTTTCGCATACCAATCCAAAAATAGCCTTAATTGTTTGGGGGTAGTATTCTTTATAAATTTGGGAATATATTTAGTGCCCGATTTACCAAATTTTTTAAAATAGCTATAAAAATTTTTGTCTTCAATCCGAAATTGAATCGTCTTACCGCTTTTACATTTAATATACTTGACCCTCAATTCGTCAAAGAGATGCTCTATTTCAGAATAATATGGTGATTTTGGGCTCTGCGATACAACAAAAAATTTCCTCTTTTCCGTAGACGTAACGCATCCATCACTAATCCAAATGCCAAATAATTTCATAAAAGTAGTACAATTTATCTTATATCTGCCGATATCAACGCTGCGAAAATCTTTGCCCGTCCAGCTACACGCCCGCGGAATCACTATATATTTATTAACCAAGGAAGAAGCCGGAGCTATCTGCCAATTAACATATCCCTTTTTATTGTAAAATTTCCACTCGGAAGAATAACAGAATCTATGATCTGGTGTAACCAATAAATCTACAGATAAGTTTTTAACCCTTACCATTTCCCCGGAATATTTATAAGATATATATTGTTTAGG
>CAZAPE010000030.1:0-12578 GCA_964487065.1 uncultured Planctomycetia bacterium
GTTAAAGAAAAAAATAGGCGAATATAGAATTGCGCATAGTAAGGGACACGATTTAAAGCTTCAAGAGCCCTTAGACACTATACTTGGCGAAGGGAATCCTTATGAGGTAGAGATAAAGCTAATGCATTTAAAATGGGAATATATAGCCGAGCTTGAAATATTGCACAATTTTGATATAGATACTTTAGTTATTTATCTTCTAAAGCTAAAAATACTTGAAAGATTATCTTTTTTTGACAAAGATAAGGGGAGCAAAACTTTTTATGAACTTTCTTCTATTCTCGTACAATGAATACAAAAAATATAAATAAAAGATTAGGCAGCATTAGGTCGGTAAACGGCAATATGATAACTGTTGAATGTAATGACGTTGTTATGCAAAACGAGGTAGCCTATGTTATTTGCGCTAAAGAGCGATTAAAAGCTGAGGTTATCAAGGTTAAAAACGACATTGCATATCTTCAGGTTTTTGAAAACACTAAAGGGTTAAAAGTTGCCGATGAGGTTGAGTTTAGCAATGAGATGCTTTCGGTTGAACTGGGGCCGGGATTGCTTGGAAACATTTATGACGGACTGCAGAATCCTTTAAATGTTTTAGCAGCTAATTATGGTTTTTTTCTTCCTCGAGGTGTGGAAGTCAATGCAATAGAGCGAGAAAAAAAATGGGATTTTAAGCCTTTAGTGAATAAGGGCGATGTAGTTTGTGCAGCTAAGCCTTTAGGTTTTGTTACAGAGGGGATATTTAAGCACTTTATTATGGTTCCTTTTTATATCTCTGGTGAATATATAGTTGATGATATAGCAGCTGCAGGTGAGTACAAGATAGAAGAAAAAATCGCAAAAATAAAAGATTCCCGGGGAAATTTAAAAGAAATTACAATGGTCTTCTCCTGGCCAATAAGAATTCCTATAAATGCCTACCGGAGAAAAATGACGCCTGGCAAGCCCGTTATTACCCGCATAAGGATTATAGATACCTTTTTTCCTGTGGCAAGAGGAGGAACTTACTGCATACCAGGCCCTTTCGGTGCCGGGAAAACTGTTTTACAGCAGTTGACCAGCCGTTACGCAGAAGTTGATGTGGTTATTATTGCTGCCTGCGGTGAGCGTGCCGGTGAGGTAGTAGAAACTTTACGCAGGTTTCCGGAGCTAAAAGATGAAAGGACCGGAAAATCTTTAATGGAGAGGACAATAATTATCTGCAATACAAGTTCAATGCCTGTTGCATCCCGGGACGCCTCAGTTTATACCGCTGCAACTCTGGGCGAGTATTACAGACAGATGGGATTAAATGTATTATTGCTTGCTGATTCGACATCTCGTTGGGCCCAGGCTATGCGCGAGGTTTCAGGACGCTTAGAAGAGATCCCCGGAGAAGAGGCATTCCCGGCATATCTTGAATCCCGAATAGCTGCTTTTTATGAGCGCTCAGGCAGCGTTGAGCTTCTGGATGGTTCAAAAGGAAGCCTTACAATAGGAGGAAGTGTTTCTCCTGCGGGTGGTAATTTTGAAGAACCCGTAACGCAATCTACTTTAAAGGTTGTAGGGGCTTTCCATGGCTTATCCCGCGAAAGAGCGAATGCGAGGAAGTTTCCTTCTATTGCACCGCTGGAAAGCTGGTCCAGATACAAGAGCTTCATTGATGAAAAAAAGATCAAGCTTGCTAAAGAAGTTTTAGTAAAAGGAGATGAAGTTAATCAGATGATGAAGGTTCTTGGAGAGGAGGGTACATCGGTAGATGATTTTGTAGTTTATTTAAAAGCTGAATTTTTAGATAGTGTTTATTTGCAGCAGAATGGTTTTGATTTAGTCGATGCCTCAACTCCGGTAGAAAGACAGAAGTATGTATTCGAAAAGATAACCTCTATTTTAGACACCAATTTTATTTTTTCTGATAAGGATAGTTCAAGGAAGTTTTTTTTCGATATGAGGCAGCTTTTTATCGATTGGAATTATATGCGTTTTGAAAGTGAGGAATTTAAAAAACATGAGAAAAAAATAGATAATTTTATCGATGAAAAAATAAAAATAAACCAAACTACATGAAGAAAGTATACTGCAGGATTCATAGCATTGTTGGAGATGTAATAACAGTAAAGGCGGCTGGGATTGGTTATGAGGAGTTAGCAGAGATAAAGACTCCTTACGGAAAATCGCTCGCTCAAGTTATTAAATTAGACGGGGAAAATGTGTCTTTACAGGTTTTTGCAGGCAGTAGAGGTATATCTACACAAGATGAGGTGCGTTTCCTTGGACATCCTATGCAGGTTGCATTTTCCGAAAACATGCTTGGCCGAATATTTGACGGTAGCGGAAATCCTAAAGACAATGGAGCGGCATTAACTGAAAATTTGATAGAAATCGGCGGCTCTGCTGTTAATCCAGTAAAGAGAATTATTCCTAATCGCATGATCCGTACCAATATACCTATGATAGATGTATTTAATTCTTTAGTGGTTTCACAGAAATTGCCGATATTTTCAGTTTCTGGAGAGCCTTATAATGAATTACTTGCCCGGATAGCAATGCAGGCAGAGGTCGATATGATTATCCTTGGCGGCATAGGCTTAAAGTTTGATCAGTATATGTTTTTTAAGAATACTTTGGAATCAAGCGGCGCATTAAGCAGATCAATATTTTTCATACATACTGCATCTGATCCAGTAGTTGAAGGCCTTATGGTTCCCGATCTCTCTTTAGCCGTTGCAGAAAAGTTTGCATTAAGCGGTAAGGATGTTCTTGTTTTGTTAACAGATATGACTAATTTTGCCGACGCGTTAAAAGAGATTTCCATAACAATGGAGCAGGTCCCTTCTAATAGAGGTTATCCCGGAGACCTATACAGCCAGCTGGCAGCCCGTTATGAGAAGGCAGTTGATTTTGAAAACGCAGGGTCAATTACTATTCTTTCAGTGACTACAATGCCGGGTGATGATGTTACACATCCGGTGCCGGATAACACAGGTTATATAACAGAGGGGCAGTTATATCTCAAAAATGGACGTATAGAGCCATTTGGTTCGCTCAGCCGTTTAAAACAGCTGGTTAACGATAAAGACCGCAAAGACCACAGGGCGATTATGGACGGTATGATCCAGTTATATGCTCAATATAAGGGGTCTGAAGAGAAGAAGAATATGGGGTTTCGGATGAGTACCTGGGATAAAAAACTTTTAAGATATGGAGGTATATTCGAAAAGGAGTTGATGGATTTAGCGGTAAATATACCCTTAGAATCAGCGCTTGATAAGGGTTGGAACATTCTTTCTTTATGCTTTGATCCCCAGGAGACCAGCTTTCGCACCGATTTGATTAAAGAGTTCTGGCCGGCAAGATAGTTTTCTGTAATGCAAAAGATAAAAAAATGCCAACAGTCAAACTTACAAAAAATGAGTTAAAACGGCAGCGGGAATCCTTGATCCTTTTCAATAAGTATCTGCCTATGCTGTTGCTTAAAAAACAGCAGTTACAGATGGAGTTAAGGGTTTTGCATGATAAGAGTTTAGATTTAAGCACAAAAATAAATAATTTTAAAAAAGATTTAAATAGCTGGATTGCAGTCTTTGCAGAGGATATAAAAATTCAGGAGCTATTTAAAATTAAAAATATAGTAACTGAATCTGGAAATGTTGCGGGAATTGAGATCCCATTATTCAAGGATGTTGAAATTGAAACCAAAATATACGATTTTTATACTACGCCATTTTGGGTCGACAGCGGTATCGATGTTTTAAAGAAGATGGTGTGTTTTAATGCTGAGCTTTTAATTTTAGATAAGCAAAAAGAGATTCTTGAAAATGAACTGCAAATTGCAACCCAGAGAGTAAATCTGTTTGAAAAAGTTAAAATTCCTGAGGCCGAAGAAAACATAAGGTTGATACGTATATATCTGGGAGATCTTTTTACTGTGGAAGTTGTGCGCGGCAAGATAGCAAAATCGAAATTAGAACAGAGTAACAGCCTTAAATCTTAACGGAAACTAAATAATTATGATAGTCAAGATGAAGCAGGTTACAATCCTGGTTTCAGAGCCTCATATAGAGGAAGCCCTAAAAAAATTAAGAACTCTTGGAGTATTGCATATAATAAAAAAGGGGCAGCTTGCCGGTAATGAGGTTTCTGATAGAGAAGATAGGCTCGGAATAGTTTTAGATGCGCTTTCGGCAATTAAAGATATAAAGCCTGATTCTGAAAAAAACTGCGATTTAGATAAAGCGCAATTTTTTTTAGAGCAGATTAATAACCTCACAAAAAGAAAGCAATTCCTCGCCCATGAACTCAACAAAATAAATGAAATATTAATTTGGTACAATGAGTGGGGGCAGGCTTCGTTAGCCTCTATTGAAATATTAAAAGAGGCAGGAGTTTTTGTGGCGTTGTATAAGCTAGACAGGAATAGTTTCAGGAAAATAAAGAACGATAATGATGTCTATCTAATAAGTGGAAAAAATAATAGTGTTTATGTAGCCGTAATTTCAAAGGATAACTCCCAGAAAAAAAATATAGGTGAAAGAGTTGAATTGCCAAAAAAAGAATATAGTATATTAAAAAATGAGCATGCTCTCGCAGAAAGAGAAATTGAAGATATAAATTCAAAAATCAAAGAATATTCATCCTATAAAAAAGTATATTTGAAATATAAGGCAATAGTCCAGAAAGAATTGGAATTTTATAGTGTTAAATCGTGTATGTCTTCTGAAAAAGAGTTCAGTTATATAAAAGGTTTTTGCCCCTGTTACAATGTCTCAAAAATACTAAATACTGCCCAGTCCCGTGGCTGGGGGGTTTTTGTTCAAGAGCCTGAAAATAAAGATGCAGCGCCTGTTTTATTAAAAAACAACCGGTTTACAAGAATTATTCAGCCGCTGTTTAGATTTATTGAAACGCTTCCCGGATATAATGAGTATGATGCAAGCCTTTGGTTTTTACTTTTTTTTAGCTTATTTTTCGCCATGATAATCGGAGATGCAGGTTATGGATTTTTATTTCTTGGTATAACAGGTTTAATTCAAAGAAAAATGAAAGTAAAACGTAAGGATGTAATATTTCTGCTTTATCTGCTCAGTTTTGCTACTATTGTATGGGGAGCTGTTACAGGCACTTGGTTTGGATATCAGGATATACTAAAACTAAAGTTTTTTAATTTTTTTGCCATCGAGAGGATAAACAGTTTTGTTGAAAGCAATCATAATTTTATGATTAAAACATGTTTTATCATTGGCATTGTGCACCTTACTATCGCACATCTGATAGAGGCTTTAAGATCATTAAAAGATTTTAGATTTTTAAGTCATTTTGGCTGGATTGGAGTTGGATGGGGTATGTTTTTTGTAGCTTCAAATATTGTATTAAATACCCCCTTGCCTAAGTCGTTAGCGGGGTTTATGTCTTTAGGGATAGCGCTTATATGTTTGTTCTCAAACCCGCAAAAAAATATTTTTAAGAGTATAATATTTACTATTGTAGATTTGCCTTTGAAAATCATAGGATTTTTTGCCGATATCCTTTCTTATTTACGTCTCTTTGCTGTGGGTTATGCATCTGTTATGGTTGCATCAAGCTTTAATAACCTTGCTTTGAGTATTGGTTTTAATAATATTCTCTCAGGCCTTGGAGCAGGACTATTGCTTTTCCTTGGTCATGCTTTAAATATTATGTTAGGATTAATGTCGGTGCTTGTGCATGGATTAAGGTTAAATATGCTTGAGTTTTCAAGTCATATAAATCTGCAGTGGAAAGGACAAAAATATGATCCTTTCAGAGAATAAGTATGAAGTTTTTTGGTAAATTTGTTCAGGCGCTATGCGTCGGGGCTCATTTTGGAGGTGAAATATGATTAATGGATTAGGGGATATGAATTTTTCATTAACGTTTTCGGCAATAGGTTCAGCGCTTGGCGCTGGAGTTGCAGGTATGGCTGCAATTGGTGCCTGGAAGAAGGCATTTTTGCAGAATAAAGCAATTCCATTTATTATTATTGCTTTTGTCGGTGCACCTTTGACGCAGATATTTTACGGTTTTATTTTGCGGAATAAGATACAGGCGGCAAATTTTTCAAATGATTTATCCGGTTCTATTTATCAGATGTTGATTGGATTATCAGCCGGTATTGCCATAGGAGCTTCAGCATATATGCAAGGTAAGGCAGCAGCTAAGGCTTCAGATGCTCTTGCTGAAACAGGGAAGGGTTTTGCTAATTATATGCTTGTTCTTGGGGTTATTGAGACAGTTGCGCTGTTTGTTATGATATTCTGTATGATTGCGCTCCCAAAATAATAAATTTATTGACACCTGATTGATTAAATAGTAACCTTTTTGTAAAGGAGGTGAGTTTATGAAGAATTGTATGCAAATATTGGTTTTGGTAGTTTTTTTTGCTCTTACATCAGAGGCTTTGACAGTGCTTAATTTTGACGGTCAGGATACAATTAATTACGGTATTTGGCAGCAGGTTAAAGATGACCCCGGGTTTAGTGTAACTGCGCAGTTGGATTCAAAGGATAAAATTGGAAAAATTGGAAGTAGTTATAAAGTTACTTATAAGGTAACTGCTATGCAAAAAATGGGGCTTGTTGGTGTATGGGTTAATCTTGACGATATTAATCTGTCTAAGTTCACAAAAATAGTATTTTGGATTAAGGCAGGTAGAGAAGGTTGTAATAGTGTGATAGCAGTCAACTTTGCAGGTGGTTCATCGCCGGTAGAGGTTGGGCCGACATGGAAAAAGATAGAGATACCCTTATCTGAGCTGGTTAAGAAAAATGCCGGGCAGGAGCTTGGATTTGTAGTTGATAATGGTTGGGCAACTTTAAAAGAGGGTGTTTTCTATTTAGATGAGATATCCTTGGAATAAAAAATAACCTTACTTTTTATCGCATTAATTAACAAGAAAGATATAGTAATTAGTAATAGTAGTTTTTAAAAGAGTATTATTTGATGTTAAAGATGGGTGAGTAGTTCAGTGCTTGGAACGTCCCGACGATACGTCGAGAAGGTCGGAGTAGCAAATGTTCGTGGCGAAAAAGATAAATATTGTAAAAAGAACAGTTGAGACTATAAGACTAAAGATAATGGGCGAGTAGTTCAGTGGGAGAACGCCTCGCTTACAACGAGGAGGTCGGAGGTTCGATACCTCTCTCGCCCAGATATACAAGATATAACTAGAGGGGGTAATTCGCAGAACGTTGATGACGTTAGAGGTTTCCCGACGTAATGTCGGGACAAGCGATACCTCTCTCGCCCAGATATACAAGATATAACTAGAGGGGGTAATTCGCAGAACGTTGATGACGTTAGAGGTTTCCCGACGTAATGTCGGGACAAGCGATATCTCTCTCGCCCAGATATAAATCGTTAGTGAGGAGCAAGGCGTCCCGATTGCTCCGAGGAAAAGTCGGCGGGGTTAAAGGTTTCCTACATTTGGTTAAATAAAAGATTGTTTTTTCCGCTTAAATCTATTAAAATAATACAATGAAATTTATTTTATATCTGTTTTTAATGGTTCTGGTAGCAGCGCCGGTAGCAGCCCAAGATATATCTATTGGAGCTACTAAGGATGATGTTTTAAAGGCATTCGGGGACCCGGATTTGATAACAACAAGAGATGATCTTAAATCCTTAATTTATCCTAAGAAATTAGACCTTCAAAAATATGCTGATAGGTATGAATTTTGGATCTATTTAAGTAACCCGAAAAAAAGAGAGATTAGGGGATACTTTGAATTTGACCAGGATGGGATTGTAGTTGATTATTTGATAAACTCGATAGACCAAAAAGGGGAATATAAAGCCGAAGCCAAAATACCAGAGATCGAATTATTCCAGAAAATCGGCAAGTTTAACGGCGATGATTGGAATTTAATGCCGGATAAAAGTAGAGTGCTTTTGCTCGTGGAAACAATCGATAGTTTTAGAGCTAAAAATATTATGATAAAAAAGAATCTATTTTATTATTTAGAAGAGCTGTCTTCTTTCTATGAAGACCCGGCTCATTTAGGTTTTAGTGTAATTAATACACTTTATTGTTTTGCGGTTTTGAACCGCGACTGGGATGACGGCACGAATAGAAACGAAAGAATAAAAAGGTTGCTGCCATCCGATATGTGGCAGGAGTATACGCAATGATTCCTGTAAAGATAAGAGAGTTTATAAAAAATTTTCCCTATGGGTTTTTAGGGACAAGCGATAAAATCGGAAAACCTAACATTTCAATCAAAGGTATTGTGCATGTTGATAGTAATAGAGTGTACTTCTGCGACCTTTTTATGGCAAAAACCAGGAAGAACTTGGGGATTAATCCCAAGATTTCGTTTTTTGTGATTGATTGGGACAGCTTTACCGGGTATCAGTTAAAGGGTAAAGCAGAGATAGTTGCGCAAGGTGAGCTTTATAAAAAATATCTTGATGTCTGGGAAAGGAAAAGAAACGACTTTATAATATCACGGATGCTTGAGAATCTAAGAAACGAAAAGATTACAAAAAGGCATGATATACATTTATTAAAACCGGAGTATCTTATTATAATGGACGTAGAAGAAGTATATGATTTAGTGGAACCCATTAAGATATTGGTTAAAACCCATCTTGACAAAGGTGGTACATAGGGATATAGTAATCAAAAAATAGAAGGACGGGGAAAATGAAAAAGAATAACATCATTGAAAAGTTTAGAACACATGATGCTGATACCGGGTCACCTGAGGTGCAGGTTGCAATTTTGACTGAAAAAATTAGCTCTCTTACCGGGCATCTGAAGAGCCATATAAAGGATCATCATTCACGCAGGGGTCTTTTGGTTATGGTAAGTAAGAGAAAAAGATTGCTTGAATATTTGAAGAATAAAAACATAAAGAGATATCAGGAACTTGTAGATTCTCTCGAATTGCGTAAATAGATCTTCACGTTTCCAAACATCCTCTAATTAGGAGAAATTATGAAAAAAGAATTAAAAATGAAGCTTGGTGCAAACGAACTTATAATAAAGACCGGTACTTTGGCCAAGCAGGCAAATGCTGCTGTTGTTGTGCAGTGTCAAGAAACAATAGTATTAGTAAGTGCTGTTATGTCTCGGCAAACAAGGGAAGATATTGATTTTCTCCCTTTAACAGTTGAGTACCAGGAAAGAACTTATGCCGCCGGAAGAATTCCGGGAGGTTTTTTCAAAAGGGAGGGTAAGCCTTCTGAGAAAGAAATTTTAACTGCACGGTTGATTGATAGGCCAATAAGGCCGCTTTTCCCGCAAGGGTTAAGAAACGAAGTGCAGATAGTGGCAATAGTTCTATCTAGTGATGGTGAAAATGATCCCGATATACTTGCTCTTATAGGAGCTTCAGCTGCATTGCATATTTCCGATATACCATTCGAAGTTCCTTTAGCTGCTGTAAAAGTTGCACAAATTGACGGGAAATTTATTATCAATCCAACTTACAAGGAAGTAGAAGGCTCAAAATTCAATATTATAGTTGCAGGCTCAAAAAACGGGATTGTTATGATTGAATCTGAAGCTAAGGAAATTTCTGAAGAACTCTTCCATGAGGCATTGGATTTTGGGTATAAAGCTTTATTGCCGCTTATTGAGCTGCAGGAGCAATTAAGGAAAGAGTGCGGCAAAAAGAAGCGCGAAGTGGCTTTGTATAGCTTACCTGTTGATGTATATACTGCAGTGCGCGAAATCGCATTAGATAAAATAAAAAATATAAATCTTCTTTCTGATAAGGATGAGCGAATTGAAGCTCTAGACTCTCTCGTTAATGAATTGGATGAAAAGTTTAAAGAGAAATATTCTGCTTTGGATATTAGAGAAGCCCTAGCGCAGATACAAAGGGAAGAGGTGAGGAAGTATACAGCAAATGAAAAAAAGAGGGTAGATGGCAGGAGTTTCGAGGATTTAAGAGCAATAAGTTGCGAGGCGGGTATTTTGCCTCGTACTCACGGCTCAGCTCTGTTTACGCGTGGACAAACACAAAGCCTGGCAGTTGTAACTCTTGGTACGACGGTAGACGAACAAAAGATAGATTCACTTGCCGGTGAAAGTTACAAAAAATTTATGCTCCATTATAATTTTCCTCCTTTCAGCGTTGGCGAAACAAAGCCTATGCGCGGTCCTGGGCGGAGAGAGTTAGGGCACGGAGCTTTAGCGGAAAAATCGCTTAAAGCAGTTATGCCGGAAAAGGAACTGTTTCCTTATACTGTGCGGATAGTGTCGGATATTTTAGAATCAAACGGGTCATCCTCAATGGCAACCGTTTGCAGCGGTTCTATTGCTTTAATGGATTCAGGTGTACCGATAAAGAACTCTGTTTCCGGCGTAGCTCTCGGTTTATTTAAAGATGGCGATAAAGAGGCTATTCTTACAGATATCGCAGGCTTAGAAGATCATTATGGAGATATGGACTTTAAAGTTGCAGGCACCAGAAATGGTATTACATCTGTTCAGATGGATTTGAAAATAAAAGGCATAAGTTTGGTTTTAATATCTTTGATATTAAAACAATCAAAAAGAGCACGAATTAAGATACTGGATATAATGGATTCTGTTATCTCGGTACCGAAAGATAAAGTTTCATCTTATGCGCCTAGATTGACATCTTTCCAGCTTCCTGCTGATAAAGTTGGTCTCGTTATAGGCCCTGGAGGGAAAACCATAAAGAGGATTATTAGCGAAACCGGTGCTAAATTTGATATTGACGATGCTGGCATGCTCAATATTGCTGCCGATAATGATGAGCAGCTGCAGATTGCAATAGAAAAAATTAAAGAGTTGATTCAAGATGCCGAAGTTGGAATGATATATAATGGGAAGATAACTAAAATTATGAATTTTGGTGCTTTTTGTGAAATTCTGCCAAATAAAGAAGGTCTTATACATGTTTCAGAGATTGCTAATAAGTTTGTTTCTAACGTCGAGGATTTTCTTAAAGTCGGTGATGAAGTGAAAGTCAAGGTGCTCGGAATTGATGAGGTTGGTAAAATCAAGCTGAGCATTAAACATGCTACAGATGAAGCATCAGAAGGATAATATCTACCCTGTATATTAGATGCGATGAGAAAAGAAATTATATGCCTCATTGGGCTGGCACTGGGGCTATATATTCTTGTAGCAATATTGTTTTTTTCCCCAATAAACTCTTCTCAGCTTGCTTATTCAAATAGTCAAGGAGAGGTTTTCGGTTTTAATGTAACGGCCTCTTTGGGTTATATATTAAGAACCTATCTTGGTTATGCAAGTATTGTATTTGCCCTTGCTCTTTTTTACTGGGTTTTCTTAAGGTTTTTCTATGAAGAAGAATTTTCTAATTTTAAATTTCGTTTTTTTTCATTAATTCTTTTTTTGTTTTCATGTTCCGGATTGCTTGTTCTTATTTTTTCAAAAAAATCAAATGTAGCCTATTCATTAGGAGGGCTGATAGGTTTTTTTATATCTGATTTAACTCAAAGGTATTTCGGTAGAGGTGGGGCTTTTATAATTCTTTTTACGGTATCATTGCTTAGCGCAATTATTATTACTGATTTACCGCTTTTGAGTTATATGTTCATTTTATTAAAAAAGTTTTTTTCTTTCTTAAGAGATATTTTATCAAAATCAAGGAGCAGTGTTTACTCAAGGAGTGCGGTTGGGGATATACCTAAAAGAAAGCGCGAGGTTACGAAAGAGCCTTTTTATGATGTAAGGAAAGAAGTAAAGCTGAAGGAGGAAAAAACATTTAAGGAGCCAATACCTGAAAAAATACCTATAGTTTTGAATAAACAGGAAAAACCATATTTATCTAAGAAGGATAAAACTCCAAGCATGATTAAACCAAAGGCGAAAGAAGGTTATATTTTGCCGCCTATTGATTTGTTAGAACTTCCTCCGCCTCAGAAGGACCGAGAGCTGAAAGAGGATTTGCGGGCAAATGCTAATATACTTGAAGAGACGCTTCGAGATTTCGGTATTGAGGCAAAAGTAGTTAATATTGAAAAAGGTCCTGTAGTTACAAGGTATGAGCTTCAGCCCGCGCCAGGAGTAAAGGTGCAATGGATTGCTTCTCTTTCAGAAGATATTGGTTTGGTGATGAAAAGTTACAATGTTCATGTTGCTCCAGTTTCAGGCAAAGGTACTGTTGGAGTTGAAGTCCCGAATACAACTACTACTGTTGTGTATTTAAGAGAAATAATTGGATCGCAAGCATTTCAAGAGCATTCTTCGCTTCTATCTCTTGCATTGGGAAAGAAGATTTCAGGAGAGTCTCTTGTGAGCGATTTAGGAGATATGCCGCATCTTTTAATTGCTGGAACAACCGGTAGCGGTAAGACAGTATGCATAAATGCATTGATTACAAGCTTGCTTTACAAGGCAACTCCGGATGAAGTAAGACTTATATTGATAGATCCGAAAATGGTCGAATTAGCCTGTTTTAATGGTTTGCCTCACTTAGTGGTTCCCGTTATTACAAACTCAAATGCTGCAATTTCGGCCCTGGAATGGGCAGTAAATGAGATGGAGTCGCGGTATAAGTTGCTAGCAAAAGCCGGTGTGAGAAATATAGAGATTTATAATGAAAAGAAAGACAAAGACTCGGAGTTGCCGGGTTTCCTGG
>CAZAPE010000030.1:12588-15904 GCA_964487065.1 uncultured Planctomycetia bacterium
CGATGAGTTGGCTGACCTTATGCTTGTTGCTTCCAAGGAGATAGAGGGGTATATTGCCAGGCTTGCACAGCTGTCCCGTGCTGTTGGAATTCATATGATACTTGCTACGCAGAGGCCTTCGGTAGATGTGATAACTGGAGTTATTAAAGCAAACTTTCCCTCGCGTATTTCTTTTAAAGTTGCATCAAAAGTAGATTCCAGGACAGTTTTAGATATGAATGGCGCAGATAAGCTTGTTGGTAAGGGAGACATGTTGTTTATTCCGCCTGGAGTTGCAAAGCCATGGCGGGCTCAAGGTACGCTTGTATCCGATAAAGAGATAGAAGAAATTGTTAAATTCTTAAAAGATCAAAGAGAGCCTCAATACGATCAATCGTTGCTTGTGGCGGATAATAAAACTTCACATCTGAAAAGTCCAGGGAAAAGAGATGCCATGTATGACGAAGCAGTTAATGTTATTATGCAATCTGATCAGGCTTCTGTTTCGATTTTACAGAGAAGATTAGGTGTTGGCTATACTAGAGCAGCCAGACTTATTGATATGATGGAAGAAGACGGTATCGTAGGCCCTTATCAAGGCTCAAAGCCTCGTGAGATTCTCATAGACAGGGAGGAATATTTACGTAATTCAGGTGTTGTTGAAAAAGGAAAACAAGAAGATGATTGATATTGGAGTGTTATTGAAAAAGGCGCGCGAGGCAAAAGGTATCGATTTGGATTATATATACCAGAAAACAAAGATACACTCCAAGGTTATCAAAGCTCTTGAAGCAAACGATTTTGAATATTTTACATCACGAATGTATCTAAGAAGTTTCCTAAAAAAATACGCCGATTTCTTAAATCTTGATAGTAAAAGTTTTTTAGAAGAGTTAGAGGAAAATGTTTCTCCTAAAACACATGGGAAAAAGGAGCCGTTGGCGATTACTTCAGTTGCAATGCTTACAGTTCAAGAGAGAGTTTTTCTGACAGTAAAAATAGTGGTATTATTCTTTATTGTCGCAGCTTCAATATATCTTGTTTCTGCGGGAATAAATAGAGTGATTACTGTTATTTTTCCTCCTCAAAATAAAGTGATAAAAAATATTTCCAAAAAAGAAGTAAAACAAAAAATCCCTAAAGCGGAAGAAAAAAAAGATATTGAAAAAGAAATATTGCAGAACGAAATAAAAGGGACTCTGGAGCTGACTTTAGAGGCTGAAGAAGACTGTTGGATACAGTTACGTTCTGATAATGTGAAAATATTTGACGGAATATTGAAACAGGGTAAAAAAGAAAGCTGGAAGGCTGAAAATGAATTTGAACTTAATGTTGGAAATGCTTCGGTATTAAAATACAGTTTAAACGGTAGTCAATCTGTATATGTCGGGAGAGGGATTATCAAAGGAATAAAGATAAATTCTAAAGGGCTGCGTTTCCCGTAGTTTCCACGTTTTTAAGAGATGCAAAAAATATATTTTATCAGTTTAGGGTGCGCAAGAAATTTAGTCGATTCTGAATTCGCCTTAAGTACGCTTCATGAAGCCGGGCATGAGATTTCTTTCGATATTGAAGGTACGGATATTGCAATAGTTAATACTTGCGGTTTCATAGAGGATGCAAAAAAGGAATCTATAGACGTAATTCTTGAATTAATAAAACTAAAAAGAGAAGGAAAGATTAAAAAAATAATAGTTGGAGGTTGTTTATCGCAAAGGTATTCTGATGAGCTCATAAAAGAGATGCCTCAAATAGATAAAATTCTTGGAGTAAACTGGGATACGATAGTTGACATTATGAAAAATATAGACTCCAATGATATTAAATCATTTGTTGCCAGGAAAAATGTTCTGTTGCCATATAATAAGAGGAAAAGCGTACATCTTACTCCTGCTCATTACAGCTATCTTAAGATTTCCGAAGGATGTTCGCACAGATGCAGTTATTGTGCAATTTATAAGATTAAGGGTGCCCATAAAAGCAGGCCGTTTGAGGATATTTTAGAGGAGGCAAAAGTCATTATTCAAGAGGGGGTGAAGGAAATAAATATTGTTGCTCAGGATACAACCTTCTATGGCAGGGATCTTTACAAAAAAGAGAGATTGACTGAATTGATTAACGAAATAGCAAAGCTCGCTGGCGATTTTTGGATTCGGCTTCTTTACACTCATCCTGCATTGATATCAGATGATTTGATTTCTTGTTATAAAGAAACACCGAAATTATGCAAATATATAGATCTTCCATTGCAGCATATAAACGATAAGATATTAGTTTCCATGAATAGAAATATTAACAAAGCGCAAATTGTAAATACTATAAAAAAACTTAGAGAGCAAATACCGGGTCTTTGTATAAGGACTACATTCATAGTAGGGTTTCCTTCGGAAAATGAGGAGGAGTTCAAAGAGCTTGTTGCGTTTATAGAAGAAGTAAAATTTGAAAGATTAGGTTGTTTTGTTTTTTCTGCTGAGGATGGCACAGCTGCGTTTGATTTTCCCAGCCAGGTAAAGGATAAAGAGGCAAAGAAAAGATTAAATAGGATCATGGCAATTCAGAATAGAATCGCAGCAGATTTCAATCAAAAGCAGGTAGGTAAAAGAATGAAAGTTCTTGTTGATACAGAGGAAAAAGATTACTATATATCCAGAAGCCAGTTTGATGCTCCGGAAGTCGATGGTGTTATATACATTGAAAAAGGGGAAAAAGTAAAAGTAGGCGATTTCGTGGATGTGCTGATAAAGGAGAGTATGGAATATGACCTTCTGGCAGAGTTTGCCTAATATTTTAAGTTTATCTCGGATTTTTTTGGCTGGAATTTTTATTCTGTTTCTCTATCTGCCTTTCAAGGGTTCAAATTTTATAGCCCTCTTGGTGTTTTTTCTAGCCTCTGTGACGGATTATTTTGACGGCAAAATAGCACGCAGAAATAATGCGATTTCAGATCTAGGTTCTTTTTTAGATCCGCTTGCGGATAAAATTCTGCTTATGGCAGCATTTATATCTTTTGTTGATATGAAGATTATTGCTGCCTGGATGGTTGTTGTGATATTGGCGCGGGAGTTTTTGATTACTGGATTACGCCTCCTGGTTGCCACAGATGGCAAATCAATACCGGCTACGAAAATAGCTAAGCATAAGACAGTTTCACAAATATTAGCCGTATATCTTATTCTGATTTTTCTATGTTTTCGCGATTTTTCATTTTTTGAAAAAATTGCTTATTATATGAATTTTCTTATACTTTTATTTATGTATATAACTGTTTTTTTAACAATAGCATCTGGTATAGTCTACTTAAACACTAATAAATATGTTTTCAGAAGAAAGAAGGCTC
>CAZAPE010000031.1:0-11753 GCA_964487065.1 uncultured Planctomycetia bacterium
AAAATCTGGAGCATGTCTATAATGAAAAATAAACGCTATTCAAAAGATTTTGGGAAGAAAGAGAAGGTTCTTAATTATGCTTGTCAGACTTATCAGTTATCTCGGCCAAATAAAGTAGGCGCAGTTATGGCATTAATACGTGAATGTCAGCCTAAGTCTATCAAGGAATGGGAAAAGTGGTATTTTGAAAAGGCATATACAGATGGAAAGACTCTGGTAAAGATTACGAAGAAAGTCTTGCAGGAGCTCGGAGAGAGGTTGTACGTTAAAATCACAGAAATTGTTATTCCTGAATGGCAAGAGGCTTTTAGAAATTTAACCCTTCAAGATTGCGTTGACTATATTTCTAATCTAACGATTCAAAGGACGTATGATGGTTTTATCCGTGAGAAATCGGTCGTTACAGACAACATTGCTAAGAAGTTCCACGAGGTTAAGTTTGAAGAATCTGACCCTGAGCTTGACCATGCGGGCGATATAGACTATTTAGGGTATGTAGGTACTAAGGCATTCGGTATTCAAATTAAGCCTGTGACTGCAAAGGCTAACTTCGGTAATTATTCAGCGACCGAAAGGATGAAAGCAAGTTTTTGCGATTTTGAGGCTAAATACGGAGGTAAAGTTTTTATTGTCTTTAGCATAGATGATGAGATAAGGAATACAGAAGTGCTTGAGGCAATCGAAAAGGAAATAGCTCGCTTGAAAAAACTGAAGGATTAACTGTTTTTGCTGATATTTTGATAGATTGATAGGCGAGCACGGATTTGGGTATTGGATGTTTAAAGTAAACGAAGCTTTTGCCTACCAGTGCGGATAGTTTTTTACAAATAATCAAATTTCAAGCGGTTACACAAGGAGCTGTATTATTAACAAATATCTCTCCGTCTGAGCCAGAGTCTAATATTGGATCGTAAGTTGTATGGTTTAATTTATCTGTCATTTAATTCCATCCGGGTTTCTTCGAGATTATCTCAAAGTCAATTTCTAATATAAGGCAAATTTAATAAATGTTGACACCAGAAGAGGTGTTGTATAGACTTTATCGTTAATGAAAACCATTTTCAATTACACAGAACTGCGCAATTGCGGTTATAAATTGACACCGCAGAGGAGGATTATTTTAGATGTTATGCGCAATGCGCCCCGGCATTTAAGCGCAGATGATATATATATTAAGGTAAGAAAAATTTCCCCTTCTATTGGGCTTACAACCGTATATCGAACATTACAGGTTTTAGCTGATTTAGGTTGGATAAATAAGTATGATTTTGGACAGGGGAAAGCAAAATATGAGCCATCTGAAACTATAGAGGAGGAGGTGAATCATCACCATCATATTATCTGCACTAAATGTAAAGAGGTAGTCGATTATACTGATTTTGTTAAAATGGAGATGGCATTGATAAAAGAGACGCAAATGAAAATTGAGAAAAAATACGGGTTTAATGTACAGACCCATAATATCGAATTCATCGGAGTCTGTAAAAAGTGTAGAAACAAGAATAAAGAGGCAATGCATAGGGGATGAAAGGAAGAGCTTTTAAATATATCTATGGTCCGGTTTCATCCTGGCGTCTGGGAAAGTCTCTAGGGGTTGATATACTTTCGCAGGATAAAAAAATTTGTAGTTTCGACTGTATTTATTGCCAGGCAGGGGAAAATGATCTTTTAACTCTCAAGAGGTCTGAATTTGTTAAAACAGAGGATGTTTTAAATGAAATAAAGTCCCTTCCTGATATAGATATAGATTGTATAACATTTTCAGGCCGTGGCGAACCTGCACTGGCTTCTAATTTAGGGGAGGTTATTTTAAAGATAAAAAAAATCCGCTCAGAGCCAATAGCAGTGCTTACGAATGCAACATTGTTTTATAAGGAAGATGTAAAAAGAGATTTAAAATGCGCCGATTACGTTATTGCTAAGCTTGATGCTGCATCGGAAAGCGCTTTTAATAATATAAATAGAGCGCATCATGATTTAGATTTTAAATCTTACCTTGATGGAATTAAAAATTTTAGAAACCAGTATAATGGTAAGTTCGCAATACAGGTAATGTTTCTTGATAATAATAAAAACGATGCTTTGAAATTAGCCGAGATAGTTGGGGAGATTAATCCCGATGAGGTACAGCTTAATACGCCGCTGCGTCCTGTTTCAGTTTCTCCTGTTTCAAGGGAAGAGATGGGAAGAATAAAATCTTTTTTTAATGCTCTAGATACTATTTGCGTCTATGACGCTGAGATAAAAAAAGTAAAACCTATAAACGAAGAAGATACTATTCGAAGGAGAGGGAAAACAAGCTCATGATAGTTGATATTACAAATTTGAAAACCGGGGAAAAGGCTATTATAAAAGATATAATCGGCGGAGCAGGAATTATTCGTAAAGTTGAAAATATGGGAATTAGAATAGGAAAGAGTGTGAAGAAGTTGAGTTCTCATTATCTGCGTGGGCCGCAAACAATTCAGATCGACAGATTAAACCTTGCTGTAGGGTATGGTGTTGCTAAAAAGATACTTGTTGAGGTTATAAGATGAAAAGAATGCTTCTGGTTGGTAATCCCAATGTAGGGAAAAGCGCGCTTTTCTCCCGTCTTACAGGAGTTAGAGTGGTTATTTCAAACTATCCTGGAACTACGGTTGAATATACTGAAGGAAAGACAAAGATAAATTCTGAGTTGTTTAATATAATTGATGTACCCGGAATTTATAGCCTTTCGCCTACATGTAAAGCCGAAGAGGTTGCAGTTGATATGCTTAATCAGGAAGGTTTAATTATTAACGTCCTTGATGCAACTAATTTAGAGAGGAATCTCTATTTGACGTTAGAGTTAATAGAAAAAGGATTTCCAATTCTGGTGGTTCTTAATATTTGGGATGAAACTAACCATAAAGGTATTCATATAGACATAAAAAGATTGGAAGCTCTTCTGGGAGTTCCGGTTGTTTCAACCTGCAGTCTTACCGGAGAAGGAGTGCGTAATCTTACGCTGCGGCTTAAAGATATAAAGCCAGGGTTTGAAAAATCAGGTTTTGGAGGGGAGAGATGGCGTAAAATGGGTGAGATAGTAAAAGAGGTTCAAACGCTTACGCACAGACATCATACTTTTCTTGAGCTATTAGAAGACTTAAGTATCAGGCCTTTGAGTTCTTTAATAATAGGGTTTTTTGTAATATTAATATCCTTTACTGTAATAAGGTTTCTGGGCGAGGGGCTTATTAATTATTTGTTTGACCCTTTATTTGAGAAAATATGGCGTCCTTTTTTACTAATTTTAAGCAAGATATTAGGCACCGGCGGATTCCTGCATTATATTTTAATAGGTAATTTAATCGATGGCAGTATTAATTTCGGACTTTCATTTGGACTCTTAAGCACAGGGCTTTATGTGCCTATAGCTATGGTCTTGCCTTACATATTTAGTTTTTATTTTATGCTTGGATTTTTAGAGGATTTTGGTTATCTGCCTCGGCTTGCGGTATTAAGTGACAATCTTATGCATAGATTGGGACTGCATGGGTATGCTTCTGTATCTATGATTATGGGTCTGGGCTGTAATGTTCCCGGAGCCTTAGCTACAAGACTGCTTGAAAACAGAAGGGAGAAATTTATAGCAGCTACACTTTTATCTATCGCTGTGCCTTGTATGGCGCAGATTGCTGTTATAGTGGGACTAGTAGGCTCAAGAAGCGGGAAGGCGTTGTTCTTTGTTTTTGCAACTCTTTTTGTGCTCTGGTTTTTAATTGGTTTTATTATGAACAAAATGCTTAAAGGCGAATCGACGCCCCTTATCCTGGAAATACCACCTTATAGGTTGCCCAGGATTAATATGGTTATTAAAAAGCTTTGGATGCGCATAAGAGGGTTTTTTCTAACAGCGATACCGTATGTTCTTATAGGTATTTTGGTTGTGAATATTCTCTATGCGCTGAAAGTGTTGGATTTTATGGCCGTTTTAGCAGCTCCATTACTTAAGCATGTCTGGGGTCTTCCGCCAGAAGCAATTTCTGCTCTTTTGGTCGGGTTTCTGAGAAAAGATATTGCCGTTGGAATGCTGGGACCTTTAGAGCTTACTACTAAACAGCTTATAATAGGAGCGGTAATTCTGGCGATTTACTTTCCCTGCGTTGCTACTTTTATAGTGCTTGTGAAGGAGTTGGGACTTAAAGATATGGTTAAATCGGCGGTTATAATGGTTTTTAGCGCAGTTTTTGTAGGCGGCATACTTAATTTAATAATAAGATAGCCGTATATTTATATTATTGCCGAGGGCTATATATATTTATACATTTGACTTTTAAATGCCGATTCTTTAGAATTTGTGCTATGAAATGTAAAACGATATTGGCTTTGCTATTGGCAGTTTTTTTTCTCTCTCATGAGGCGTTTTCTTTCTGGATATGGACTCCGGAGCTCGGGAAGTGGGTAAATCCTAAAAATTATGTCAGAGACACTCCGGATGAACAGTTCAATTTGGGCTACCAACTTTACCAGGAAGGGGATTATAAAGAAGCGATAAAGCAGTTTAACCAGCTAGTCAGGTTTTTTGCCAAATCCAAGTATGCCCCCGAGGCTCAATATTACATAGGCCAGTCATATGAGATGCTTGGAGATTACTACCAGGCTTTTAAGTCCTACCAGAAAATAATAGAAACATATCCCTATACTACCCGTGTTGACGAGGTTATATTATTGGAATATCAGATAGGGAATCTCTATTTTGTACGCAGCAACAAAGAAAGAAATCTCATGGAGAAAGTTTCATTTATAAATGATAATACCAGAGCTATAGAGATTTTCAAAAAGGTAGTAGAGAATTCTCCTTACGGAGAGAATGCTTCTGTTGCGCAATTTAAGCTTGGATTGCTTTATAAGAGAATTTCGGATTATAGTAATGCTGAAGAAGCATTTAAAAGAGTTGTTACAGCTTATCCCGCATCTGAGCTTGTAGATGACGCAGTTCTTGAGCTTGCTCAAGTGGCAGTAGATATGGAGCATAAAGTTGAGTATTCTCAGGAAGGGACTGAAGCGGCTATACAAAGATTAGAAGAGCTTTCTGGGTATGGCCAGATGCCCGTTGAAGGGGAAGAGGTTCTTGATAGACTTAAAGAGAGAAAGGCGGAAAGTCTTTATAGCACCGGGCGGTTTTATGAAAAGCAGAAGTTATATTCGAGTGCTATAGTTTATTATGAAGATGTTATAAATAAGTATCCTGATACAATCTGGGCAGTTAATGCTATCGAAAAAATAGGCGAATTAAGAAATAAGTGATTCTGATAAGAAAGGTAATATTGGGTTTTTTTCTTCTTTTTTGCGGTTGCGGGTATTTTTTAAAGGCCATTAAGAATACCGATTACAAAACAGTTTTTATCCCCGCATTTGTTAATAAGATAGCGATCCAGGAAGACTCCCCTGCTTATAGGCTTTATTATCCGGGATTAGAAATAGAATTGGAAAATATTCTAAAAGAGAGATTTCGTTATGATGGCAATATACGCCCTGTTTCAGAAGTAGAATATGCTGATATCATAATTCAAGGGGTAATACTATATTACGATAAAGAGGCTTTGCGTTATGCCAGCAATGAGAATGTTGAGGAATACCGTATAATAGTAAGGACTGAAATCAGATTAATGCAGAAAGATACAGAGATTTGGAAAGAAACCATTGCGGGAGAATCAACCTACCTTATTTCCGGACCCAATGCCAAAACTGAAGTTCAGGCAGTCAGGGCTGCGCTTGAAGATCTTTCCCGCAAGATTGTCGAGAGAATTGTGGAGGATTGGTGAGCGCTTTTGCCGTGTATCCGCGTAACGGCGATATTTCTCTTGCCGATATCTTCCTTGAGTCAGAGATCAAAAGTTTAAATCCCAATAGAGTTTTAAAATATTCTTTAAAGAAAGCAAAATTCAGGGATATTGCCGAGCAGATATTTAATTTCTCACTTTTTGGGGGAGAGACTTTATATTTTCTTGAAAATGCCGAAGCCCTGAAAAGTCAGGATTTAAATTTTCTGAAAGAGAAACTGGATTTTACACAAATAAAAGATCACTATATTTTCAGCCTTTCTATAGCAAACACAAGCGAGCGTAGATATCGCGATAATCTAACACATTGGAAACAGATTAAGGGTCTTTACTTGAAAGAGTTAATGCTAAATAGTAACGATATTAAAAATTATCTTGAGAAAATAACTGCCAAAAAACTTTCACCTTTGTGCCTTGAGTATATCGCAAATATTTATAAGAAAAACTGCAACTTTAAAGAAATTAAGGATGCCTGTTTAAATTCCTTTCTATATAGCCCCGACAGCGAGGACATAGATATCAAAATATTACATGTATTCCTGGCGGATAATGAGCCAGCTGATATAAAGTATCTTTATTTAAATATGCAGCGCAAAGATCTTAAACGCTCTCTTGAAACGCTAAACTCGCTTTTAGATAATGGGCATAAGGAAGATGATATTTTACGCATGCTTATTTACAGACTGGCAAGGAATGTAAATTCCAAAGAAGCTGAGTATGTTATTGGGTTAGATAAGAAATCAAAAACAGGGAAATATTCCGTTTCTGTTATTCTCTTAGAGTTACTGTTTTTTTACTGTCAGAAAGATGTTTTAGAAGCAGGTATAGCTATTAATTGAAACTTTAATGTATTCACTTTTGAGACGAGTTTTGTTATAATATATATGGAAACAGAAAAAAGGAGGTTACAATGCAAAAATTGCTTATACTTGCGCTCATTATTGTTGTTGTTTTCATGATTTACTCTAAAAAAAAGAAGAAGAAACAGTAATTTTTAAAAGAGAAATAAATTTCAAAAATTATTCCGGGATTATTCTGTTTTATAAGCAATAGTTTATTTAATGAATAGGATATATCTTTGGTGCAATTAAGGTGAGAAAAATGGAGTTTGTAGAAATAGATAAAAATCTAATTCCAGCCTCGCGTATCGGCTTAGGTACCTGGGCAATTGGAGGTTGGCTCTGGGGCGGGACGGATGAGGATGATTCAATTGCAGCTATATTGAGCGCTCTTGAGCGGGGTATAAATATTATTGATACTGCGCCGGTATATGGGTTAGGGCTTTCAGAGGAGATAATTAGAAAGGCGCTTGCTGAGTATAATAATCGCAAAGAGGTTATCTTAGCTACAAAGGTAGGTCTTGAATGGCAGGGGAATAATATTTTTCGCAATTCTTCAAGAAAACGCATATTAGAAGAGATTGATAATTCATTGCGCAGGCTCAACACCGATTATATTGACATTTACCAAGTGCACTGGCCGGATAATACGGTTTTAATTGAAGAGACAGCAGAAGCCATGAATGATCTTTATAGAGAGGGTAAAATACTAGCCATAGGCGTTAGCAATTATAATACAAAGGAGATGGAGGCTTTTAGGAATGTAGCGCCTTTACATGTTTTACAGCCGCCTTTTAATATGTTTGAGCAAGATATTAAATATAATATTTTGCCTTATTGTAAGATAAAGGGTATTAAAACTTTAGCCTACGGAAGCCTTTGTCGCGGCTTATTAAGCGGCAGAATGAAATTAGATACCCAATTTAAAGGCGATGATATTCGTAAATCAGATCCTAAATTTCAGATGCCTCGCTATATAGAATATCTAAAAGCCGTAAAATTGCTGGATGATTTTGCATTTAATAATTTTGGCTTGACTGTACTGCATCTTGCTTTACGCTGGATGCTGGATTATGACGGAGTTGATATTGCGCTTTGGGGCGTGCGGAATCCGGGTCAACTAAGTGCCCTTGATGAAATTTGGAGTTTTTCTTTAGATTCCAGAGCTTACGAAGAGATTGCAAAGATTATATCTGATACTATAACTGATCCCCTAGGCCCTGAATTTATGGCTCCACCCAAAAGAATTTCAATCAAAAACTAATATCAGAAAAAATAACAAACAGGCTTGCTTAGCAAAACATTCCTGCTATATAATATGCTAATGAGGATATTAATCTTGTTAAGTGTAGCAGTGCTGTTATTTGTAACAGCCCCACTTGCGTTTACTGAAGATAATTCTGGAGATAATAAGATTCTTATACTGCGCGAAGCAAAAGAGGATAGTAAAGCAACGGTTGCGGTAGAGGCTTACTTGATAGAAGATATCTTGGAGGTTAAAGTTATAGCGCGCATGGAAAGAGAGAAGCCAAGAATATATAATGTTATAGTGGTGGGACCAAAAATAGGTAGAGTGGTTTCTGAGGCCAGAGAGGTATTATTTCCGGCAATGGAAAACGAAGAGCCTTTTCCGACCAAGGAGAGAGAAGGATTTTTAAGTTTTGATGATAAGAAAAAGGATAAAGAAGCAAAGGGCACGCTTACAAAAGAATTACTCAGATTTAAAATTCCTCGCGAAAAAATAATTAAAGGCAAAAGATACCAGCTCTGGGTAAAAATTGAGAGTATGAAATCGGGTGGAAAATCCAATTCAACAAGTTTTAAGTTTGACCTTGAGAATCTTCATTAACTTGAAAAGAGCTAGGAAATATTTCCCCAGGAGTTAAACAGACTTTATGCGTATTAGAAAAACAATAACTGCTATTTTTGGAGCCATATTATGTTTTTTTATTGTTCGTTATGTGTATATTTATAATATGCAGAATAAAATATTAAAGGAGATAATTACAAGACTTGAGGCAGATTCCCGCATAGCAGAAGTATTGGTCAGTAAAGTATTTTATGATAAAGAAAAAAACACTAATATCACGACTATTAAATTTCTGGAATACGACAGTAGTGGAAAAGCTTTGCAGCCGAAATACTTCAGTTTTTCCGGTAATATTCTTCAGTTTCAGGCTCTTGTAATAAGGTTTGAAGATATTTATATACGCAATAAAGATGCCTTACGAGGTAAAAGCGCATACATATTTTGGAAGGTTTTTATGCTCGATGGCCCGCGGACTCAGGAGTTTGAAATTACTAAACTTAACGAAGTACCAGAAGGATATAAAATTAATAGTAAATATATTAGTCGATTCGAAGAGAGTATTTGGGAGAGATTCTGGGCATATGCTCTTAATCCTTCTGGCTTTAACAAGGCGGGCATAAAGAATGCTCAAATAGAGGCTCCAGGAACAATGTTTGTTCCCGGTACGCTATATACGCTTAAAATAGAGCATGACGGCGGTATCAGAATAGACGCTCAAAGTTTGCCCGGTATACTTAAGGGAGAGTATATACCCGGATAATTTCTAGAAATGTAGTCGCCTGGTATGCAGTTTAAAAAAGCGATTAATTATTTCCCTTTTTTCTCCTTTTGCATCCTGAATTCTGTTGCTTTTCTTGCTTCGAAATAGATTTTAGATATTAATTTATGGGCATCTTCAACGCCATCCTTTTTATTAATCTTTTTAAATTCATCTAATATTGTTTTTTCATTAATATCACATTTGAATTTTGGGTATAGTTTGGTTGTGATACAACAGGTAAATGAACATACAATGAGTCTTATAATCTCGGAGAAGCTTAAATCATATTTTTCAGATAGAAATTTTACATAGTCGCCGAGCCAGTCGGTCAAAAGAACTTGGTATCTTTTTAGCATAATATCACCTCCAGGGAATATGATTACCAGAATGCGTATCTTTGCGCAAGCTAAAATTTATTCTAAAATTGACAAGATGAGCAGGGAGCGCTATAATATACACAATAAAAATACACAGTATAGTTGAGTTCCGATGACGGGTATTGCATTCTTGTGAAAAAATAGGAATTCAAAACAATGAAACTTTTCCCCTCCCACGGTAAAATTGCAAACTGTTCTAAATGTTTTCAAGAAGCAAACGTTGCATGGGGTAAGTCAATCTTTGAGGAGAATTACTTTAGGTTACAGAATAATCCCTGTGCCTGGGGGAGCTGTAACCCGGTTGTATTAATTTTGGGTTTTTCAAAGGATTTTAATCAGGTTAGTAACATATCGAAAATAAATTTTGACGATATCCCTTTTATGGGTATGCGGACTAATCTTACTAATATTTTACGGACTTTAGGTATATTCTCTTTGACGGAAGATATTGCTGATAGAATTCAGCCTGATGAATTTGATTTCGCATTTGCTTCGTTTATAAGGTGTAGCCTATCCAAGTGGGACGTAAGAACAGCGAGATTTTTAACTCCTGCTGAAATTTTGACAGCAGCATTTTTAAACGAAAGTATACTTAAAATAATTATTAACTGTTTAGGTGAATTTTTATCTGAATTTCCTCCAGAGCTAAAGCTTATTATTATGCTAGGCAATGATGATGCATATATAAAATATTCATTTGAAGCAATCAGGCTTATCCATCCCGACGCCGCTTACATTAATAGTGTCGCCTATACCAGCCGAAATATAATATGGGTTCATGTAATACATCCTTTGTATGCAACCCAGAGACATATTATAAATTGGTATGATGGAATAGAGGGTTATCAGGCTGAGAAAAGAGAGCTTGCCAAAAAGGCTGTCTATATTTCAGGAGTTTTAGAAGCGCTGAAAAAATAGAGTTGTAAATTTTTAGTAAATATTTAAACTAAAAACTGTAACTATGTTAAAAAGTATCTTTAAGAACTCAAAGTCTGGGTATTTATATGGTGTTATGATTTTTGGTTTTTTTGTTTTGCAGGTGTCTTATGCTGAAGATCCTGTAGAGGGTGATATATTTATGCATGCAGCGATTGTTGATGAGGAAAAATATTTCCAGAATTTATTAGAGCCGTCTGAAATAGAAAAAATAAAATTGTTGCAGGCAAAACTGTTTAACAACGAAGATTTACTGACAAAATCTAATATTGATGAGGTGTGGGCAGAATACAGGAATATCTGTGAGTCTTATTCCTTGGGAATTGTTATGACAACTATGAATGGAGATATTATTGATGCCAATAAAGCTTATCAGTTTATGCTGGGATATAATCTGGATGAGCTTAAAGGTTTAACTTATCAAGATCTTACGCCTCAAAAGTGGCATGCTATAGAAGAAGAGATTGTTTCAGGCGCAAAGAGTGAGAGTTACGTGAATTTTCAAAAAGAGTATATTAAAAAAGATGGCAGTGTATTTCCTGTAGATATTACTGGATGGATAATTAAAGATGTTTCAGGGAATTACGTTGGCACCGGCAGTATCGTACGGGATATGAGTCAGCTGTCCAAAGAGCAGGGTGATTAGAGCGTGGTAAACAAGAAAAATAAGCTCAAAATCTCAATGTATTCTATAGACAACGAAACTCGTATTTTTAATGTTTTTCGGTTTCAGTGCTTGTTATATTTTTTATTCTAATTTTTCATGGTTATAAGATGTTTAGTTTTACATATATTTAAATAATAGAATTATGTCATAGATTAAGACTGCTTTGCTATTTTGGTTATTCTCTCTTTAGGCTTTTGAGCTGATTTGTTACTAAAGCAAAGAAAACTTCTTTTTATCTGTAATTGTTTTTGTTTGGCTAAAAAAGGGTAAGAAGCGTAGTCTATATATATGCGAAGGGAGAGATTTAAACGTCTGTTTCTGTTTATCGTATTTCTTTTTGTCAGGTCTAGTTTTGCCCAGGATGCAGGTATCTTTATGCATGCTGTCGTAGAAGAGGCTTATGAAATAACTTCTGAAAAAACACCGATTTTTGTATCCGATGATACTGTCAAAGAAACATACGAGTTCTTTAAATCGGTTATCCTTAAAGCGACAACTGCAGAAAATGTCGCAAAAATAAGCCAGTTGCAGAAAAAAATTGATGCGATTATTATTTC
>CAZAPE010000031.1:11763-15130 GCA_964487065.1 uncultured Planctomycetia bacterium
ATTATTTCCTTATCCGAGTCACAAGTCATCCTTTATGGAGATTTACTTTATATGATGCGTGACATGCTTTCTATTTATAGTGGCAATATTTCTGAAGCAATGGCGATGAATAATACTGCGGCCGTATACTTCTATACTCCTTATAGCGAGTGGGTAAAATATGTGGACGAAGAATTTGATAGTATCTTTACTGGATGCGAATAAAAATATATTAATTACTCAGGATCGCTAATTTGGTAAGTAATGATACGCAAGCTGTTAAATTTTTTATCACAAAGGTGGATTTCTACTTTAGAATCTGTAAATACATCGCCTGATATATATGCGGCGAATATGCCAGCGTTTTTTATATAATCCATATCAGTAAGTACAGTCTTTTTTACAACTATTCGCAGCTGGTAGGTATTGTTTTCTTTCTTGAGTTGTGCTGTCCCGGGATTTTTTTCTTGGAAAAAACCCAGGTTATACAAATAATCTCCGAGCCTGATGGCTTCATCTTCGCTTACCTGGGAGGTATAAAAAAGTTCGCTTCCTAAATAGTTTAATTTTTGTCCCCATTCCGGAGGCGCAGAACCACAGCCACTATAAATAACAATAAATATCATAATATTTAAAAATCGCAGACTTTTTCTCACCTTTATTTTTGGCATGTATTTATTTTTTTATAACTAATCTAACCACAATATGGTTATTAAACAATCGGTTTTTATAAGTAATTATAGGGTATCTGGAACTGCATTTTTTAAAGAATTTATGTAGCGTCGTAAAATTAACTTGGTAAAAATCAGTATTCCAGAAAGGATATATCATGTTTGAATAAAATTAAGTTCCAAGTTAGAATAACAGTATAAAAGGTTGCATAAAAAAAAGGAGGTAGAAATGAAGATTTTAAAAATTCTTTTATTATTTGTAGTTTTGATTGTGATAGGTACTTTTTTATTTAGAAATACTATTGCAAAAGTTGTTGTTTCAGGAGGAATAAAAAACCTTACCGGTCTTACTTTAACTCTTCAAAGTATTGATGTAGGTATACCAAAGACTATTATCGGTATTAAAGATATGAAGCTATATAACCCTTCTAATTATGAAGATAGACTTATGGTCGATATGCCTGAAATTTATGTTGATTATGATCTTGGAGCAATATTGAAAAATTATATACATCTTGAAAATGTGAGGTTAGATTTAAAAGATTTTATAGTAGTGAAGAATAAAAATGGCGAGCTTAATATTAACTCCTTAAAAGTAGTCAAAGATTCTACGGTTGAAAAAGAGACAAAACCGGAATCAAAAAAAGAGAGGGGTGAAAAACCGCAGTTTAAGATAGATATCCTGGAATTAAAAATAGGTAAAGTAATATACAAGGATTATTCAGGCAGTTCTCTTCAAGTTAAGGGATACAATATAAATATTAATGAAAGATATGAAAATATAACAGATCCGCAGGCTTTTATAAGATTAATAGTTGTTAAGGCTCTTATGAATACTAATATAGCTAATTTAGCAAATTTTGACTTACGCAGTTTAGAAAATATTACTTCAGGGGCCTTGAATAAAACAGTTGGGCAGTTAGAAAAGACATTGCAGGGTACGGTAGGCGTCGGCAAGACACTCGAAGGCAGTTTAAGCGAAGGCGCGAAGGATGTTACTGAGAAAACAACCGAAGCAATTAAAAACATATTACCCTTTGGTAAATAAAGAATAAGCATATGTTCAAAATTAGAGGTTTATTGGCCTTAGCTCCTCTGATTTTGTTTTTGATTTTCAGTCATTTTATATGCAAATGAAGATTCAAAGAGTATTATTTTTATTAAATTTTGTTTTTCTAAATTTTATTCAAAATACATATGCTCAAGAAGACAAAACCCTTTATTATCAGGCTATTAGGAATGCCAAAGCTGGGAATCCGGAGTTTGCTTTTATAGATTTATACAGTCTTATTGAAAAATTTCCCGAATCTAAATTTTTAAAAGGTGCTTTATTTGCAACGGGAGAATATTATTTTTCTCAAGCTGATTATAGGGATGCACGTGAATCATTCCAGCGCTTGATAAATAAGTTTCCGCTCTCAGAAGGCGTTGTATTTGCTTTAGTTTATATGCTAGAGGTAGCAAAGAAGGAAAGAGATATTGAAGCTATAGATAGGATAAAAAAGGAAATTCTTACTTCCCAACAGCTGAGCCTCTTATTCAGGGACTTTAAAGAGTATGAGTACCATTCGCCGCTTGCTAAAAATTATAAGGCAGTTTACTATATTGACAGGATAGAATTTTATATTGATGCAGGATTATTCGCAGAAGTCCCTTATTAAGATAGGTTTTTTTTCTCTTGGGGTTGTGCTTATTGTTGTTATTGTAGGTTTCTTTGTGCTTAATATTTTTCTTAGTAAATTTAAAGGTAATATAGAACAGCAGTTAAGCCTCTATGCAGGGAAAGGGATAAGTATAAGCAGGGTTTTTTATTTGCCGCCCAATTTCGTTATTTTTAAAGATGTATCTTTCTACTCTAATGGGTTGCCTAAAGAAAAGCAGCAGTGTTTTTTTAAAAAAATAAAGCAAGTAAAAATAGAATTTTCTCAAAAATTCCTTTTTAAAAAAAAGAAACTTGTTGTAAAGAATGTTACTTTTAAAGAGCCGGTTATTTATTGTGCGAAGTCAGATTTTGATTTAAAAAATAGCGCCCTCCTTATCAGCAGTTTCTGGGGTTATTTACCAAGAAATATTTCATTTGGGGTTATAATAAAAAGGGGAGTTATATTCGTGGCAGGGAGTAGTGATTTCGGGACGCTTGTTGGTATTGAAAATAAATTTAAAATAGATAGGGAAAATTTATCCGGTGTCGGTTCTATTTCTATTGAGCCTTTTTATTCCAAGAGCCGTGACATTGAATTTATAGATATGTTTTCTGGGGAATTAAAATACAGTCTTAATGGGTATATTGGTTGTAATGGTCTTAGCGTAGAGAGCTTGGAATTCAAATGGCCCGATTCTTATTTAAAACTAAGGGGTAGTTTTGAAAAAGATGTTTTACGTTTAAACGGGTTAGCTTATCTGGGTAATTTTTTTGAATCTTTTCCAAATAAAAACTTGTTTGCTAAAATAAATTTTTTTTTCAGCAGGAGCCAGCCATATTTCCATATGGTCGGCGATTCTAAAGCCGGGCTAAGCATATCTAAAATAGATTGCATTATTAAATTAAAGTTCCCCATATTGCAGATAGAAAAAGCAAATTTTTATATTAATGATATTCCAACTAACATATCGGGAAATGTTTTGCTTATGGACCCTATATCGATAGGTCTTACGTTTTCTACTTTTCAAAAACAGCAGAGCATAAATCGAATGCAGAATGCCAGGGCTATAGATAT
>CAZAPE010000032.1:0-8638 GCA_964487065.1 uncultured Planctomycetia bacterium
ATGAGCACACAACTTATGGAGTATAAGCAACATAAGTTGTAAGCAAATCTTTCTGCGAATTAAATACTTGACATTTTTCTATAACTAAACATTCTGAACTGAAAAATGTCAAGCATCAAATTCAACTAGAACTTATGCGCACTGTGCTCCATAAGCTCAAGTTTCATTTGACCTCCTTCTTATTATACACAGAATAAATTATATTTAAAGACAGATTAAAGACAAAAAATTAAACTCAATAACTTTTCCCTGAAAAACAACACAACCACCGCTCCAAGCGCAAGAAAAGGCCCATAAGGAAGATATTCATCCTTGTATCTTATTTTTCTATAAAGTCCGTATATAAGACCAAAGAACGGAGCTATGAAATATGCAAGAACAACCAACTTCCAACCTAAAAAAGCTCCGATTAATGCCATAAGTTTTACATCTCCAAAACCCATAGCCTCCTTTTTAAACATAATTTTCCCTAAAACACCGGTCAGGTAAATCATACCGCCGCCAATTATGAGACCTTTAATACTCTCAAATAAAGGATTCCCGGAATAAATCTCTTGAAAAATAGGATTAAAAAAAGAAAATATTAATCCCAGCGGTAATACCCCCAGATTAACCTCATCCGGGATTATCTGGGTTTCCAAATCCGAAAATGAGGCTGCAATCAAAGCCAAGATAAATATTGAGAAAAAAATCATCTCAATACCTAACCCGAAAATATTGTAGAATACAACAAGCGTTAATGCGCTCAGCGCTTCAACAAGAAAATAGCGAAAAGGTATTTTACCCCTGCAGTTACGGCACTTACCAAGAAGAAGGATATAGCTTATAAGCGGTATATTATCATACCATGAAATGGGCTTACTGCATTTCGTACACCTTGAGCCGGGCAATACTACAGATTCTTGGCGCGGCAATCTGTAAATACATACATTTAGAAAACTCCCCGTCACTAAACCTGTAAGAAAAATAAATAAAACTATCATAAGTCTCCCCTTAAGCTTTCTCTCATAATTTCAAGCGGGGCATCACAGCGCGTCCATATCTTAAAAGCAGCTGCGCCCTGATATAAAAGCATGCCTAAACCTCCGGAAAAAGGCAAACCTAAAGACTGCGCATCTTCTAAAAGCTTGGTCTTCCTGTTATAAATAACATCATAAACAGATAAATTTTTATGCAGTAGTTTTTTATCTAATAAAAGTGGATCGCTATTTTTCATGCCAACAGGAGTTGTATTGATAAGAATTTGGGACTCTTTAATCTTTTTTGCTATATCCTCTTTAGATATAAACTCGCATTTATTTTTTAAATATTTAAACCTAAAAAAATGTGCTGCGCAAACTGATTTTACTTTATCATCGATATCATAAGCATATATTTTTTTTATTCCTGATTCCGGCAATACCAAACCGCCAATAATAGACCTTCCTGCGCCACCGCAGCCAATAACAAAGGCTGTTTTATTTTTGGTATCAAACTTTAAATCCTGCTTTAAGGAGGTCAAAAATCCGACAGAATCAGTATTGTAAAATCTTATCTCCGGACATCTCTTGACAGTATTAATTGCTCCGACTAATTGGGCTGCTTTTTCTGCAATGGATTTCCTATCAACGGATTTTGTTTTAATCTTTTGTTCTAAAATCTCTTTTGCTCTCACCTTATGCGGAACTGTGATATTAAAACCACTGATATCCTTACGGTTAATAAGAAAATCCTCTAAATCTTCCGGCTTTACTTCGAAGAGTTTATATTCGGCATTAATACCTAAATGCTTAAACGCTGCATTATGCATCTGGGGAGATAGACTATGACTTACCGGGTAACCGATCAGAGCGTAGACTTTTTTCTTTAGCCTCATCGGCTGACTATCTTGTTTATGGCATTTATATATGCCTTTGTACTCGCCTCAATAATATCCGTTGAAGTTCCTCTGCCTATAAATTCTCTATTCTTGTAGCTTAACCTAACTGTCACTTCACCTAAAGCATCGCGGCCCCGGGTTACTGCTCTTAGATTATAATTTATTAGCTTCGGAACTATCTTAACAATCCTGTCTATTGTATTGTAGCAGGCATCAACAGGGCCATCGCCGCAGGCAGCATCCTCATATATTTTTTTATCTTTCTGGAGTTTTACAGTTGCAGTCGGAACCGTGGAAGATCCCGTAACCGTATTAAAGTAAATAAGCTGCCAAACCTGAGGCACCTCTTTAACTTCTTCCTCCACAATTGCAATGATATCATCATCAAAGATCTCTTTCTTTTTATCTGCAAGCACTTTGAAATCGTTGAATACCTTCTCAAAATCGTTTTTGCTTAAATTTATTCCAAGCTGTTCAATCTTTTTCTGAAACGCATGCCTGCCGGAATGTTTCCCCAGCACAATATTGCTCATCTTAAAACCAACATCTACCGGCTTCATAATCTCATAGGTTTTTGCCATCTTCAAAACACCGTCTTGATGTATACCTGATTCATGTCTGAATGCATTATCTCCTACAATAGCTTTGTTAGGCTGTACGGTTATGCCCATAAGATAACTCACGAGCCGGCTTGTTTTATATAATTCCTGAGTTTTTATGCGCGACTGGAGCTTAAAGAAATCCCGCCTCGTATTTAATGCCATAACAATCTCTTCCAGCGGAGCGCTGCCGGCCCTTTCTCCGATACCGTTTATAGTGCACTCAACCTGCCTGGCCCCGGCTTTGATTGCCGAAAGCGAATTTGCGCAAGAAAGACCTAAATCATCGTGACAATGCACGCTTATAACCGCATCTTTAATATTGGGAACATTTTCTTTAATATCTTTTATTAACTCAAAAAACTCCTTCGGTACGGTATAACCAACAGTATCAGGAATATTGACCACAGTAGCCCCTGCCGCTATAACTTCACTGAGCACTTTAAATAGAAATTTTCTTTCGGTACGGGAGGCGTCTTCCGGCGAAAATTCTATATCAGCGGCGAATTTTTTTGCATATTTAACAGCGCTAATAGCCTGTTTAAGTATCTCACCTTCGGCTTTCTGAAGCTTATATTGCATATGAATTTTAGATGTTGCCAAAAATACATGAATGCGCTTCCTTTTGGCAGACTTAAGGGCAGAACGTGCCGCATCGATATCTTTTTTTAATGACCTCGCCAATGCGCAAATTACCGGTTTCCTTATTTTTTTTGAAATAATACTAACCGCCTCAAAATCTCCAGGCGAAGCAATTGGGAAACCAGCCTCTATCACGTCAACATTAAGCCGCTCCAGCTGCCTGGCTACTTCGAGCTTTTCTTTAACAGTTAATGATGCTCCCGGAGCCTGTTCTCCGTCCCTAAGAGTCGTGTCAAATATATATATTCTGTCCATTTTAACCCTCCTGCCATAACTTCTGTTATAGCTGATTACATAGATTACAATTGGATTACACTGATTAAATCTTCTAACATCTGTGCCCCGAGGAATCCAAGGATTCCCGGGATTAAGTACCCGCAATTCTTTGAATTGCAGGGTATAGTCGTTTTTATAAATCTGTATAATCCGTGCTTAAAAGAATAACACAGAGGCTATATTTCTTCAATGATTTTGTGATATAATAACAGAATTATGAACATACACAATACAGCTATAGTAGACAAAAAAGCAGATATTGATGCGAGCGTTGAGATAGGAGCTTATTGCGTTGTGGAAGAAGGAGTTGTTATAAAATCAGACACTAAAATATCTCCCTATGCCCACATTAAAGGAAATACCATAATAGGTGAAAATAATCTCATTCATACCGGATGCGTTATCGGAGAAAAACCCCAGATGCTTAATCTAAGAAAGAGCATCGGTAAATTGCGCATAGGAAATAATAATATTATCCGAGAATATGTAACAATCAACACCTCAACCAAGGAAGACAATGAGACTAAGATAGGAAACAATAACTATTTCATGAGCTTTTCGCACATAGCCCACGATTGCAATTTAGGCAGCAACATCGTACTTTGCAACGGAAGTTTGCTGGCAGGACATGTTGAGATTAACGACAATGTTCTTATATCCGGAAATGCAGCGGTGCATCAATTCGTAAAAATCGGGCGTCTGGCAATGGTTGGAGGATTATCCCGCGTAACTAAAGACGTACCGCCGTTTATGATGCTGATAGGAAGCTCTAAAATATGGGGTATCAACAGTGTCGGGTTAAAAAGAGCCTCCCTGAGTAATGATGAAATCCATACAATAAAAAATGCCTTCAATATTTTATACCGCGAAGGGCTGCCTCTAAAGAAAAGTCTTAAGGAATTAAGCAAAATAGACTCTCCACTTATAACTGAGATAATAGAATTCATCAATAATTCCAAAAGAGGCATCGCTGCAGCAAACCGATCTAATTTGCTGGAAAAAATCTTCCTGGAATATCCACTGCTTGTAAAGCACAGGATTCAAACTTTTAAAACAATTCAAAAAATAGAGAATATTTAGGCTAAAATTTGGAAAGATATTTTCCTAAAAACCTTCTGTAACTTTTCCAAGCTTTCTAAACTTCTGATAGCGCCTATCGATAAGTTTCTTAATTGTCAGCTCTTTTAACTCTAAAGCTTGACGCAATATAAACTCTTTTAAATTTTCCCCGGCGATTAAGGGGTCTCTATGCGCACCGCCCAGAGGCTCCTTTATTATCTCATCAATAATTTCAAAACTGAGCAGATCCTCAGCGGTAAGTTTAAGCGCTTTTGACGCCTCCTCTGCCATTGATTTCTCCCGCCAGAGAATCGCAGAACACCCCTCGGGGGAAATTACAGAATAGTAGGAATACTCGAACATCGCAACTTTATCCCCAATTCCAACTCCTAAAGCTCCACCGCTTCCGCCTTCTCCTATTACAACTACTATTATCTGCGTCTGAATTTGAAACATATCCCGGACATTTTCTGCAATTGAATGCGCCTGGCCTCTCTCTTCTGCTCCGATACCAGGATAAGCACCCGGAGTATCTATGAAACATATTATCGGTATATTGAACCTCTCTGCCATTCTGAAAATCCGTGCCGCCTTTCTGTATCCTTCGGGATGAGCGCAAGCAAAATTTCTTTCCAGATTCTCTTTTGTATCTCTACCTTTCTGATGCCCCACAACAGCAAATTTCTGGCCATCTATCTTTGCAAGCCCGCAAACAATTGCTTTATCATCACCGTAAAGCCTGTCGCCGTGCAACTGCACAAAATCAGTCATAATCATCTCGATATAATCAAGGGTGGTCGGACGATCGCTGTGTCTTGAAATCTGAACCTTCTGCCAGGCAGTTAGTTTCCCGTAAATTTCATTTTTAAGATTATTTAATTTTTGTTCAAAATTATTAATCTCATCATTAAGGTTAATCTTTCTATCAAAAGAGAATTTCCTTAGATCTGCAATTTTCCGTTCCAGCTCCAATATTGGCTTCTCAAAATCAAGTTCTGCCATTTTTAATCTATGATAGTAACCTCAGAACCCACAGGAACAATATCATATAGCTCCTCGACATCGCTATTATACATCCTGACGCAGCCTGCAGTAATCTGTTGGCCTATTGTTTCGGGTTCAGTCGTACCGTGAATACCATAACCGCTGCCAGAATCAAAACCCATCCAGCGAGAACCAAGTATATTGTCCGGGCTATCCGGAGGAACTATCGCCCCGGCTTTAAACCAAGTCGGTTCTACTAGTTTGTTTACAATTTTGAATTTTCCTACCGGGGTTGAATTAAACTGCCCCGTAGAACAAGGATAGACTTTTACTATTTCGTCATTTATCTTAAAAGTCAGAACATTCTGTGATTTATCTACTATAATACTTACAGGAGCATTTATAACCTTTAACCTTTGCTCAATACGGATCAAATCAGAATTCAATCCGTTGCTTCTTTTAATAAGCTCAATAGTAGTATTGAATTTTCTGGCAATAGCAACAAGTGTATCTCCGGGATTAACCTCATAAATCAGGGAATAAGGCTCCTCTATTTTTGAAAAAAGTATTTTCATATTTAACGCCCAGATATTTTTCTCAAGCTCTGCTATATCGGAATGCCCGGGCATGCTTCGAAGCAATTTCATGTAGACTTCGCGAGCAGCAATAAAATCACCGGATTCTATCAAAGAATTCGCTAAATTAAGCCCACTTTCAAAAGCTGATACAGAACCTTTTTCAATTAAAGAAGTAAGCTCATTTATATCCTTAACTGCCGTAAAAGATACAGCTTTTTTGGACTCCTGTTTCAGTGTCTCTTTTTTTAATATAACTTTTTTTTCTGTACGAGCATCTGAACTCTCTTTGCTGTTTCTCAAGGAAATAATTCCCCAGACCAACAGCGCTATTCCTGCAGCCACAGCTATTCCTGCAAAGACAAAACGCCTATTCATACTTCCCCCCTTTTTTTTGAATTTTGTTAAATTAATTTTTATAATTATAGTGTTGAAAGAGATAAATTGCAATCAAAATGCTCCGGACAAAAATACATACACAGATAGTCACAGATTTGATAAAATAAACAACAGGAGATATTTTTTATCTGCTATAATCTGTGTAGTTATTATCTGTGTTAATCTGTGCAATATAGCAAAGTAAAAAAATGTTAGCCAAATCTTATTCCGGCGGCACAATTGGAATTAATGCATACTTGGTAGAAATTGAAGTTGATATATTAAAAGGCCTGCCGCAAGTTAACATTGTAGGCCTTGCCGATACGGCAATAAAAGAGAGCAAGGAACGCGTCCGCTCCGCGATCATAAATTCAGATTTCCAGTTCCCGAACAGAAGGATTACTATTAATCTTGCGCCGGCACACACAAAAAAAGAAGGTTCCCTATATGATCTTGCAATAGCATTAGGCACATTAGCTGCTAACGGAGAATTAAATAAATCGGCATTAGAAAAATTTATACTGCTTGGAGAATTGGCTTTAGATGGCACAGTAAGACCGGTAATGGGGGCTTTGAATATCGCAAATCTGGTTTCAGAGAGAAAAAAACAAGGTATTATCCTGGCAGCTGAAAATGCCAAAGAAGCATCTTTTCATAATGGTATAAATATCTACCCGGTAAACTCTCTGCTTGAAGCAGTTGCTTTTATTGAAGGTAAAATAGAAATAAAAAGCTACAAATCAAACACAAAAGAGATACTAAAAAATGTTAATAAATACGATATAGATTTTCAGGATGTAAAGGGACAATTTCAGGCAAAACGCGCTATAGAGGTAGCAATATCAGGAGGGCATAATTTAATAATGATTGGCCCGCCGGGCGCAGGCAAAACAATGCTGGCAAAAAGAATCCCTACAATATTACCAAAATTGACTCTTGAGGAGGCCTTGGAATCATCCAAGATTCACAGTATCTCAGGCACCTTTATTAACGGAGAAAACCCTTTTATCCTGCAACGGCCTTTCAGGAACCCCCACCACACATCATCCGATGTCGCTCTTATCGGCGGCGGAACATATCCGCGGCCAGGCGAGGTATCTTTAGCTCATAACGGAGTTTTATTTTTAGATGAGCTGCCAGAATTTAAAAGAAATGCTCTTGAAGCTCTTCGGCAACCTCTTGAAGATGGACAGGTAACAGTTTCAAGAGCTCAAAAATCAATAACATTCCCTGCGCAGTTCATGCTCGTTGCAAGTATGAACCCCTGTCCCTGCGGCCATTACGGCTCCGAATCAAGGGAATGCCGCTGCACACCTTACCAAATCCAGCAATATATGCGTAAAATATCCGGGCCGCTCTTAGATAGAATCGATATCCAACTCCAGGTTCCGGCTGTTAAATATAAAGAGCTATCCATTGACTCTGCGGCGGAATCTTCTTCTGACATCAATAAACGCATCGAAAAGGCGCGTAAAATCCAGATGAAACGGGCAAAGAAATTCAACTCTCGCCTGACTTCCCGTGAAATCAAGAAGTTCTGCGCCCTTGCCCCTTCACCCTCCACCCTCTTAAAAATGGCCATGGAAGAATTGCGGCTCTCAGCGAGAGCATATGATAAGATTTTAAAGGTTTCAAGGACTATAGCGGATTTGAGCGAAGAGGAGAATATAAACTCCCAGCATATCTCAGAGGCTATCTCCTACAGGACTTTAGATAGAGAATGGTGGCGATAGATTTAGCTACTGGTTAGATGTGACGGGTTAGAGGACAAAACACTCACTATCTATAATATCTTTTGCAAAAATAGAGTTGTCTCCCTAATTCTAATTTAAAACTTTCAATTTTTAATTTTACTGCTAAAATTAAAAGCGCAATGAGCATACTTGTAATCGGTTCTATAGCATTAGATACAGTCAAAACTCCTTTTGGGAGGGCAGAAAATATTCTTGGCGGCTCGGCTGTCTATTTTTCGGTAAGCGCAAGTAATTTCACTCCGGTTAAATTAGTAGCTGCCGTAGGCGAAGATTTTCCCAAAAAACATATAGCTTTCTTAAAAAATAAAGACATCGATTTAAAAGGTCTTAGTATAGAAAAAGGAAAGACTTTCCACTGGGAGGGTGAATATGGCTGGGATTTCTCAAACCCTAAGACATTGGTAACGGATTTGAACGTATTTGCTGCATTTAACCCCGAAATACCAAATGACTATAAAAATAGTAGATACGTATTCTTGGCAAATATTGACCCCGAGATACAGTTAAAGGTGT
>CAZAPE010000032.1:8648-14761 GCA_964487065.1 uncultured Planctomycetia bacterium
TATGCTTCAGAAGTTAAACCAGGTTAAGCGTCCTAAGCTTATAGCCTGCGATACAATGAATTACTGGATTGAAAATAAACGCAAAACACTGCTTAAACTTCTGAAACACATAAATATATTTATCATTAACGAAGCTGAATCAAGAGAATTAACCTCCGAAACCAATTTAGTCAAAGCGGGAAAGAAGATATTAAAACTTGGGCCTCAAACAGTTGTTATCAAAAAAGGCGAACATGGAGTTCTATTGTTTACTAAAAATCATATTTTCTCAACCCCTGCATATCTATTAGAATCTGTATTCGACCCTACTGGCGCCGGAGATACATTTGCAGGCGGATTTATGGGCTATCTTGCAAACAGAAAGAAAATTAACCAGAAAAACTTAAGGAAAGCAGTCATTTATGGAAGCATAATGGCGACATTTGCCGTTGAGGATTTCAGCTTACGCAGGCTATCCAGTGTATCAAAGCAGGATATAAAAAGACGCGTAGCAAAATTTAAAAAACTTACCTCTTTTTAAGAACAACAACTCAATAGTAATAACCGTTTGAATATAATTAATATTTTTACTGCCTTTAAACAACCCTTTGGCATGCAAATTGTGGCTACTGTAAACTTTTATATATCCTCTGACAAGTAAAGTTGCGTTTTTGATGCTTTCTGCATTAGTTGTGTTTCATAACTGTTTTATTTGCTATAAGTTCTAACTTGCGCCTTATGGCACATATATTGCATAATATAGGTCGTGAGATATGAGATAGAAAAAAAAGGGAGGAAAATTATGAAAAAAACATTATTTGCTTTATTTTCGATTTCCATATTTTTATTTACTTCTACAACAGAGGCCTTCGAAAAAGAGAGCCAGATTCAGCTTGCAAAACCAACTTTAGATATTGAGGAGCTCGGATTAAGCAACTTCTTATTGAATTCAGCCGAGTCAACCGTAACTATCGAAGGCGCAACAGGCAATTCAAGCACAACAATATTCAGCGGCAATAATCATAATGCTGACGGCTCTCCCGCATCTGGCGGCAAACCTGCGCTAAGGCTTAGCGTAGCAGATGAAAATTGCAATATTCAAGATATTACTCTCGAAGGCACTCCTACTGTTACAGAAGGAAATTACGATTATACAATTAACACTGATTTGCTTTTCCCCTTCCTGCGTAAAAACGCAGATATAGAAATAACAACAGATACCGTTTATGAAAATACAGTTATTGGAAGCGAAAATGATTACCAGATAGTATATGTAAACAATGCTAAGCTCACTCTATCTGAGAACTTTACAGGCTATGGAATTATTTATGTTGAGGATGAAGATTTCTCTGAAAATAATCCCTTAATAGAGATGCTCGTCAATGCAAAATGGTACGGATTGATTATTGTAAACCAAACTAATGATGATAAAACTTCGCGGTTATTTTTTAACGGCACCCCGACTTCAAGCGGAGCAGGAGATTATGTATTCTTAGCATCAAATAATATAACGATAGGTACTAACCTTGAAATTACAAGCGGAAATATCGGCGTTACCGCAGAAGGAGGCAGTCTAATAATAGGCGATAATGCAGAATTAGCAGACTCTTTAACTGCTGACAATATATCGATAGGCAATAATGCCCAAATTGGAGGGGATATCACTTACAATAATTTAAGCCACGGCAATAATTTTGAATTAGACGGAGATGAAATAACACCTCTTAGCTTTCCATACCTAACGCTTCCGGATTTTCCTTCCTTCTCGGCAGGATCAGAGAACATAAATAAAGGAAATAACCAAACTTATTATCTTGATTCAGGCAGTTATGGAAATATCAGCTTTGGAAATAACGGAATACTATATTTAAACGGAGGCGAATATTATATAAACAACCTTACTATGGGAAACAATTCTTACATAAGATATCTTGCCCCCTCTACAGTAATGGTAAAACAAAAAATAACTGCCGGCAATAACACTGTCGTTGAAACTCAAACTCCGGGCTTAGACGGCAGCGACTGTATCTTTTATATCCAGGGTTACGGATACTCAGCTGCAACGAATGTATTCAGTTTAGGTAATAATCCCCAATTACGCTGTAATATTTATGCTCCAAATTCAACTGTCAATATTAATGAAAATCTTATCTTTAAGGGTGCGATAATAGCGAAAAATATAACCACGGATAATAACTGCATAGCCGAAATAGAACTCGAGAGCGCCTTCCCTTCATCCTCTGCAAGTTATGTCCAGGTATATGGCTCGCTTATATTTGTAGGCGATGAGTTTTATCTTCCCAATGAAGGTAAAAATGTCAAACTATACTATTGCGAAGAGGCCATAGAGAATGCAATTGATGAAATAAGCACCCGGCCTGCGATAATACAAAAATGGAAAGAATCAGAATAAAATATTTATGGCTCATTTGCGCAGTATTTCTTTGTAGCGTATATACTACATCTTCATCTGAACAGATATTCACAAAACTATCGCAGGAAAAAGGATTTAAATTCAACCTTGATATAAGTGAATTTGCAGCCCTGAATTTAAGCCTCGCTGAAACTACACCGCAAATCCAGGTACATGGTGAAACAGGAACATCCGCAAATAATATTTTAAGCGGGAAAAACCACAACTTGGATGAAACATTCTCCATAGGAGAAAAACCGGCGATAAGACACAGTACTTTAGCTGAAAATATAGATATAACAGAAATCACTCTTGAAGGCACACCCGTTACGGAAAGCGATTTCAGTTTTGGCTTTAACAAGGTAGAGCTGGGAGCTTTCTTGCGCAATAATGCAGAGATAATAATCAATGGCGATACTATATTTCAAAACACGATTATTGGAAGCAGTCTTGACTTTAAAATTTTATATGTAAACGATGCAAAATTAACTCTTGCGGGAAACTTTACAGGCTATGGAATTATTTACATAGAAGATATAACCCATGCCTCGGATGAACCTATCTTAGAGATGCTTGGAAACGCAGTTTGGTACGGATTAATTATCGTAAACCAGGTCAGTGATGAAAATAAAATTTCAAAAATATACCTAAAAGGAGGCTCGTCTCTAAACATAGAAGATTTCGCACTCCTTGGCATCGAAAGCCTTATTGCCGGAAATAACATGACTATAAACAGCGGCTATATCGGCGCTTTCCTTGAAGATGGAAATGTAAACCTCGGTAACAATGCCTATCTGGGAAGCGGCCTGATTGCAGATACAATAAATCTCGGCAACAATACGACCGTAGAAGGCGATATTTACTATAATACGCAGCTAACCTATGGCGATAACTTTCTGCATAACGGAGAAGAGATTACTAGCGTTACATTACCTTTTCTAAGTCTTCCGCCTTTCCCGGAATTTGAACCCGGAACGCAGGTTGTGGATATAGGTAATAATACAAGCTATACTCTCGAGCCTGGAGATTACAGCACAGTATCTATTGGCAATAATACTACACTCTACCTTTCAGGGGGAATTTATAATATTGTAGAATTAGATGCAGGCAACATCTCAACTATAAGTTACCTTGCGCCTTGTGAAATCAGAGTTAAGGAAAAAGTCGGGTTCGGAAACACACCTTCAATAATCCCCGGAACGGAATATCTTGATGCAAGCGATTGTGTTTTCTATATTGAAGGAGCAAGTTATCCGTATTATGAGGATGTCTTTTACTATGACGATGATGTCTTTATTGCCGGCAACCAACCGAAGATTTACTGTAATATATATGCACCAAACTCAAACGTAGAAATCGGAAATAATGGCGATTATCAAGGCGCAATAATTGCAAAAAAAATAACCTCCGGCAATAACCCCTGCACTTCTATAGAATTAAACAGCGCCTTCTCCTCCCCACCGCAATATGTCAAAATAGTAGGAAGCATACTCTGCATAGGAAATAATTTTCATATCCCAAACCTTGGGAAATACGAAAAAGTGCTTTATTCACAGGAAGCTTTAGAAAAAGTTCAGGAAAAATTAGAACAGGCCCAGGCATCCTGGATAGACTGGAAGGAAGTCGAGTAAACTACAGTTCTCAGCTATTATAATATCGACGAGGTGGTTTGTTAATTTTTATTCGGCAGCAACGTATTCTAAAACATTGCTTTCTTTTGCATACCTACCTCCTACCTCCGGTTCCCATTTAACCCTCAGCGCAAAAAAGCAATTTTTAGTAGGATTGTAATCCCGGACTGTAAAATAATTCCCCTGTCCTTTAAAAATTACAATATCTGCTTCATTCCATGCTTTTTGAAAATCTTCTGATACTCTCATCAAATCTGTTCCCTGGGTAATACCTCCATAACCGATTATATCTATCTTTTCTCTATATTGCCCTATAAGAGCATAAATTCGTTCATCATTAATAAGATTGATTAAATCACTTTCAGTGGCATCATTATGTGCCGGGTATGATTTGCCTACTAATGTCAGAGTACAGCCTTGTTTTAACAGCTCATGTATTAATATGAAATCAAGAACATCCTCCCCTGCATTGTCAAAAACATAAACTATATTCTTATTACCTTGACTAATTTTATCTTTCAAGATAGCGATATCATTATGTTCCCAAAAATCCTGCTCTTGAATTTCTCTGTCTAATAAATCCTCCAGATAAGACTCATTTTCTTCCATCTCTTTTGATCTTTCAGAATCGGCTCGATCCATTGAATTCCCAATAACAGCTATTCGAAACGCTGCTTCAAGCGGATCCTCTGCTTCTTCTACGATAGAAAGCACCTCATTCCAGATAAAAAATGCACTTTCCCTGGATTCCTCTTTTTTCTCTATATCCGCATCACCTAAAACCGCTATACGCACAATTGTTAAAGTAACTTCCAACATCTGATAACTTGACCAATTTATTATTTCTGGCATATCCAGAAAGGTTCTTATTGCATCTGTAAATTTAAATCTTATTTGTTCATCATCAGTAGCATCTTTTAAAAGTTTAATATCCTTTTCATCTCTTATTTCCTTTAACACCGGGAAACCTTTCAAAAGCATCCCTCCTATTATATACTCTTCGTCAGGCTGAGCAATATCTTCCGATACAGAAAGTTCTGAGCGATCCAACAGCCTCATTACTCCCTGGACAAATTCCTCCGCACTAATCTCATCTTTTAAAAACAATTCCCTAAGTACAATTTCATTCCTACTATTATATTCAGTGGATAACAATTCAGGCTGGGCATTAAGAAGCATATTCTCTCGCCAATCGATTTGACCACTTTCATCAAGCAATGTTTCATCACCCAAAAAAACTCTTATTGCACTAAGCATGGTTCCGTGATTAAAAAGAACAACTGTTTTATCTGCATATTGCCCGGAAAACCCAGATAACAATTCATTTGCCCTATAAAGCAAATCGATAAAACTCTCTCCTCCTTCTGGATGCACTGTTGCATCAAGCCCTTGACGATATCTTAAAACTAAATCTCTTTCATTGGGACTTATTTCATCAGCAGTTTTATTATCCCAAGAGCCAAATGATATCTCATTGCAAAGTGGCTCTATTACAGATTTAATAGTTATTCCTGTTTCTTCTTTAACTAAACCTATAAAAGCTTCTGCGGTTTCTCGAACCCGACCGAACTCACTGGTTATAACAATTATCTCCTCACCAGATTCTATCCTATGTTTTAATTGACTAAATAAGAGTTCTGCAGCCGCCTTTGCCTGTTCTATTCCTATTTCTGTGAGCTGATTTATATTTTCATCAACAGCCCCCTGAAACATTCCTTTTGTAAGATTTCCCTTTGTTTCGCCATGCCTTACAGCCCAGAGAGTAAAATTAAGATTTACTGAAGGAACATTACTTGCAAATTTAATTCTACCTGTTTCCTGATTCATAAGCACAACACCAGTCAATCCTTGCACAGGCAACCATACTTCATCCTTTGCCCTGCGCGCAAAAACAGCATTAGAAAAAAAGATAAAAACGCATAAATAAAACAAAAGTAACTTCGGCATTAGATTTATTCTTGCAATATACACTATTTTTCCCCTCTTATTACAATTATAACTTATACTGTCAATACTTACAAGGAAGGCATTAGGCATTAAAGGGGACAGACACCTTTTATCCATTCTTTCTCGGTCTCCCCTGCTTTACT
>CAZAPE010000033.1:0-14705 GCA_964487065.1 uncultured Planctomycetia bacterium
AAAAAATCTAAGCTTCTCCATAATCTTTATATTATATCAAGATAGCTTAAAAATAAGAATAGATTCTTGAAGTTATTCTTTAAACTCCAATTCCGCATGGTATAACTCTCCCGCAGAATTTCCTTCCCTCTGATGTGAAAAAACCCTTTTTAAGACCCTGAAATGAAACTGTATAAGTGGCTTTTACAGCTACACCTAAAGGAGCCCCGCTATTAGCATCAATACCCGAAGGGATATCAACCGCAAAAACAGGAAGCTTCAGGCTATTGATATACTCTATAACGCCAAATACCGGCTCCCTTACCTGGCCTTTAACTCCGACTCCCAGAAGAGCATCAACCAAAATAGACCTCTTTTTAATTTCTTGTTTTAATATTTTTATATCTTTAAGGGTTTCGATATTTTTAACCTTTAAACCTAATTCTTTTAATATTCTCATCTGAACAACCGTTTCTTCCTTAGCCTTTTTTTTATCTCCGACAATGAAGATAGACGCAGAAAAACCTCTTACGAAAAGATGACGCGCCAGAACTAGCCCATCCCCGCCGTTATAACCACATCCAGCAAGCACAACAACAGGCACTGATTTTAAAGTTTTAAGCATAATAAACTCAGCCACATTTCGCCCTGCATTTTCCATTAATACAATTCTTGGTATACCAACTGAATAAATAGCCTTCTTATCCAAATTCTCTACTTCTTTTAAGGAGAGACTTTTAATTTTCATAAAATTCAATCTTTTCTCTAATGCCACTAGATGCCCAGCATTGGAATTTATTGTCAATTTCTCTTATTATAACAGCCTCTAAATCTTTTTTGCTTTCTACTATTCTTTTTGCATCTTCCCAGCCCAATACAAACAATGCAGTAGCCCAGCCATCTGATTTTAGCCCCTCATCGCTTACGACAGTAACGCTTACAACTCCATTTTTAACCGGATATCCGGTTCTGGGATCAATTATATGAGGGTATTTAATGCCATTATAAAAAAAATAATTCTCGTAATCTCCCGAAGTTGCTACAGCTTTATCTGAAACATTAATTGCCGCAATTATTTCCCCAGCTTTTTGCGGATGCCTTATACCTATCAGCCAGCCTTTTAATTCTTTGCCGCTGCCCAAGCAAAACATATCTCCGCCAATCTCTACAATTGCGTTATCAAGGCCTGATTTTCTCAAAACAGAAACAATCTTATCAGCCGTATATCCTTTTGCTATTGCCCCCAAATCAAGGCTCATACCTTTATTTTTTAGAAACACTCTATCTTTATCAATTAATATATTTTGGAAACCAATTAAATTCAGCTTTAATGATATTTCTCGCACAGAAGGGTAATTAAATTTATCATTTTTAAAACCCCAAAGTTTAATTAAAGGCCCGACCGTCGGGTCAAAAGCGGAATTTGATAGTTCTGAAAGCTGAATACTTTTTTCTAAAATCAGAATTGTTTCTTCTGAAACTTTTATATAATCTTCACCCGCCATCTTATTTATTCTTGCGATTTCACTATTTGGGATATAATCGCTGAATTTCTCCTCAAGATTCTTCAGCTCCTTAATAAGCGGCTCAAACTCGACTTTTTTGTTTGAATAAATCTTAACTGTAAAATACGTCCCCATTGCCGCACCTTCGTAGAGATACATCTCCTTTGCTTCGGAAACAGAAAACAGGAATAGAAAAAGAAGCTGAAAAAATATCTTTTTCTGCATCATGCTATATAAAAAGGGAGTGAAAGGAATTCATTCGAAAGGTCCACATTTCTTTTAACAATTGTATCGGGTAAACTTAATCTTACAGGCGCAAAGTTTATAATCGACTTTATTCCTGAGTCAACCATAAGCGAGGCAACTTCCTGCGCTGATTCTGCAGGAACAGCAATGATACCAATTTTAATATTTTCTTTTTTTATAATATCAGCAATCCTGTTTGCGGCATAAGCAGTAACTCCAGAAAATACTTTTCCTACCTTTTTATTATCAACATCAAAAGCAGCTGTAATTTGAAATCCGACATTCTTAAACCCTTTATACGAGAGGAGCGCCATTCCTAAATTGCCAAGCCCGGCCAATGCAACCTTCCATACTTTATTATGTAATTTTAAAATTTTCTTTAAGTTCGTCATCAAGCTTTTCACATGATATCCTCTGCCTACTTCACCGAACTGCCCAAAATAACTTAAATCCTTTCTTACCTGCGCCGGATCTATGCCGCTTAGTTTTCCTATCTCAAGAGACGATATATAGCGCCCATTTTTAATATCTAATTTCTGAAGTATCTGTAGATAGACGGCTAATCTGTATACTGAGGCCTTAGGGATTTTATTCTTATACATAGGCAAGAATTTTCTCTATATTAACATACTTGGCAACAATATCTTTTATAAGTTTAATCTTTTCGATATCTGTTGAGCGCAATTTTACATTCAAATCGTGAATATAATATGCAACCGTATAAGTATCATCCTCAGCTATAAGAATCGGCATTTTTACCCTCTTTGCCATATTAAGTATTTTTTTATCCGGTATAATACCTCCGGTCAATAAAATACCTGAAATACTGTAATCATCAGTATTAGGCAAAACGCAGGATTTTGTTGCAGCCTCTATAATATCCTCCCTATCCCCTGCTGTTATTATAAGTGTGTTTCTTTCTACATATCTGAATGCATCTTTTGGTTCCATTGCGGCAATAATAACCTTCTCAATAATATTATTTTTATTTTCTTCACCGCATAAGAAGGGAATCTGTTTTTCTTCGGATATCTGCGCAATCGAAGGGGCTGAGAGTATTGAATGGTATGGTATTGTGCCTAGCTCCTCGATTCCTAATCTATTTAATCCCTGACTTACAAGTTTTGAAATTTTTTCATATTTTGTCTTTAATATTTTATTGACAATAACACCAAGTAATTCAGCCCCTTCCTGGCTAAATAACGCTTTGTTTAATGCCACCTCATCGATGGGCCTTCCTATTCCGCCGGAAGATATCATTATAACTTTTGCCCCAAGTAATTTTGCAACCCGGGCATTGGAATGGTCAAACACAGAACCAACGCCAGCATGACCTGTTCCCTCAATAATAACAAGATCGGAATAGGCGCTAATCCTATTGTAAGCTTCGAGAATCTGACGACTGATAATATCCGGCTCCGGATTTTGAATATATTTTTCCGTAAAACCTTTTTCAACAGCTATCGGGTTTAAATCTTTTAATGGAATAAGGAAATTAAAAACCCTCTCAATCAAAACAGAATCCTCATCTACCTTGGAACCCTCTTCAAGCAGATAGCGCTGTCCTATAGGTTTTATAAAACCTATCCTTGGAAAATGCTCTTTTAAATTTAATATCAGGCCAAGTGCGATTGTTGTCTTGCCGTCATTTTGGCTTGTTGCAGCTATAAATATTTTCTTCATACCTATACTTAATTAAACCAATTGAAAGACCTTAAAGCTTAAAAAGTCAGAATAGCTAATTTTTCTTCTGATACTTAGCATGCGCTTTGGAGTAGATCCCGCCCCTATTATTAAACTCGGCCTCTATTTCCATCTCTATAGGGTCAAGAACTGCTACTAAATCTTCTAAAATTTTGTTCACAGCATGCTCATGAAATATTTTAACCTGCCTGAAGGAGAGAAAATAATATTTTAAAGATTTAAGTTCAATGCATACTTTATTTGGAATATAACGTATTTTAATAATAGCAAAATCAGGCAAATTAGAAAACGGACAGAGGCAGGTAAATTCATCACATACATGCTCCATAGTTATCTTATTGCCTGCATAATCATAGGGAAAGCTGACCAGGATAGAGGCATCTACAACAGAAGGTTCATAACTTGAGCCTATTGCCCGAAGCGCTTTTTGCTCCATATCTGAAGAGATTCTATCTTCGTATAGCATTTCTATTTTACGTTTTTATAAGTTCTTATCTTGCTTATAAGCTTCTTGTCTATCTTCATTGATCCAATATTCTGCCCCATGGTAATTTCAATAGTTATACTCTCATTGCTTTTCTCAAGCAGCTTACCTTTAAGGACGGCTCCGTTTTTAAATATGACTTCACAAGGATACCCGGGAATTTCTTCACTTGTTTCAACCGCTACTCCAACCTCTGTTTTTGTAGAAATCTTTTTTATGACTAACTGTTTTATCTTTAAAGCTCCGTATATAAGCGCTGCTAGAGCCAATAATGCCAGTAATATCTTACGCGCTAAAATACTATACCTAAGCAACTTAATTTTTGCGATATCCGATATTGCCCCGCGCCCTATTTTCTTTGAGCAATACATAGCCATATCAGCTTTACTTATTAAATCATTGGTATCAAGAGCATCCAGCGGATATGACGCCAGACCATAGCTGACTGTTATTTTAAGTAATTTGGAGCCGGATAAAAAAGGGCGTTTCTTAAGATTCCTGTTACAGAGTTTAAAGAGTATCCGGCCATACTTTTTATCATAATCAGGAAAGACAACTATAAACTCATCTCCGCCGTAACGAAAAACAACAGCTCTGTCTGCAAGGGTAAGCTTTATAGTGCTTGAAACATATTTTAGCACCCCATCGCCGAAAAGATGTCCATATTTATCGTTTATCTTTTTAAAATTGTTTAAATCAATCAAACCGAGAGTAAAATGGTTCGCCTGGCTGGTAAGTTTATCTAAATAAGGGAATAACTCTGCCCTTTCAAATAGACCGGTTAATAGATCTTCTTTCATAATCAGTATCTCAAAAAGAAGTTAACAAACGGGCTCTTGTATTCACGCGCAACAGTTTTCATCTGATGCCTTATAAACAATATGGTCAAACCTATAAATATAAGCAGAAATGAAACAATCAGTGCAAGTATCTGCGGGTATATTGCTATAAGTATCCCGGAAACTATCAACATAACTCCTAAAACCATATTCAATCTCCTATTATTTTTTTTTATTATACCCAGAAAGAGAAGAAATTAAAATACTAATTTCATAAAACAGGATGATCGGTATCGCAAAAAGAACCTGAGTAATCGCATCAGGGGGAGTTATTATTGCTGCGATTATAAATGCAATGACATAAAGGTACTTACGCTTCTTTTTAAGCAGCTCCAAAGAAATCATATCTGATCTTAGGCAAAAAATCAACATAACAGGAATCAAAGCAACTACCCCGAAACAGAAAAGAAACAGACATAAAAATGATACATACCTGCCCACGGAAATCATTGCTGTGATTTTATCCGTACCTGTATTCAGTAAAAAATCTAACGTTAAGGGGAGAAAAAATTTATACGAAAATATTATTCCTCCATAAAAAAACAATATTGAAAAAAGAATAAGATATTTTAGGTTTCTCCTCGAGGCCCCAATTAAAGCCGGAAGAATATACGAAAAAACCTCAAATATCAAAATCGGAAAACTGATTAAAAACGAAAGCCAGAGAGCAAGTTTTATTCGTGTTATAAAAAGTTCGGCAGGCGAGATAAAGATAAGGCCTCCGACATCCCTTCCCAAAAAAAACAAAACCTTATCTGCGTATATATATGCAGCCAGCGCAAACAGAAAAAGACATATAAGAATTCGTATTAAACGCCTTCTTAACTCATCGAGGTGTTGATAAACAGTTCCAAATCGAGACATTAATCGCCCTGTTTTTCCTCAGCATCATTATCTATATTTTTTGTCTCTTTTCTGAAATCTTTAATTGTTTTAGCAAGCGCCTTACCTATTTCCGGAAGCCTCTTAGATCCAAAAAGCAGCAGCACAATTAAAAATATTACTATTAGCTCCGACATTCCAATCCTAAACATCTCTCACCTCCTTTTAGTCCTCAGCGAATAGATTCCGGAGGAATCTGCAGAGGGCTCCCGACGAGTCCCGACATACAGTCGGGACGAGTTGGCTCCGTTGAATATGCAAAAATTATTTTCAAGAATTTTTGCATATTTTATGAAACGGAGCATATTAAACATTCGCCTTTCCAGAGACTAAAATCTTAGGCATCAGTCGTCGTGAATTAAACCAAAAAATGTCCCTAACGCACCTCTAAAACTAAACTTTTATCAATGATAATAAAACCCTCTTCTTTATCAGCTACTATTTTTAACATCAAACTATTTTGGTCTGAAAATACAACATAACCTTTTAATATTTCTCCACCTTTAAGCATAACTTTACTAACGTAAGGTTCGCTTACTGAGATATTTTTCATTTCATTCAAACGCTGCCAATCTAAATAAGACTGAATTGAATTAACTGCATTTGACTTAATAAAATAAAAAACACCAATAAGAATTCCGAATAAAATTATAAACTTCCGCGGAAATATAAAATTTCCAACAAACTTCATCCGCATATAATCAGTTATTACTCCCTCTCCTCTCTTTTTAGATAAATACATAGCTTTATCTGCTTTTTCAATCAATATTTTAACATCCTTGCCATCTGAAGGATAATTCACAACTCCATAACTTACAGTTATGTTAAAAAGCTTATTATTAAATAAAAATGGCCTATCTCTAAGATTTCTGTTGCATACTTTGAATATAGTATTGACATACCTTCTTGTTGACTCAGGGAAAACTATTACAAATTCATCGCCGCCATACCGAAAAATTTTAGTCTTTTGCGAGAATGTAAGCCTAAACGTGCTGGCAGTATATTTTAAAACTTCATCACCAAAAGGATGGCCATATTTATCATTATATTTTTTAAAATGATTTAAATCTAAAAACCCTAAGATAAATGGCTTTCCTTCATTAATTAAGCTGTTTAGATAGGGGGTTAACTCCTCTCGTATTAAAAAACCGGTTAAAAAATCTTCTTTCATACTTTTAATCCCATTAATAAATTTACTAATTAGCTCTTTTTTATCTCTTTCGATTTTATTATACCATGTATTATAAAAATTATAAGAATTAAAGCTGCATATAAAAAAGCTAGTCCTGCTATAGAAATAGAAGGTAATTTTAAAGAAGAATAAGGAATTTTATAAACTGACTCTGAAATCAAAAATAAAATATAGAGAAACGGATATGCTACTACGGCAAAAAATTTAGCTAAAGGCATAAATATAAATGAGGATAAAATAGATGCAAATGCAGAGGCAAGTGCAAACGAAAACAGAGGTAAAAGCGCTAAATTAAGCAGCAGAGAAAATAAAGCAATCTTACCCCAGTAATACCATACCAACGGCGTAACGAAAAACCAGGCACCGCTTGAAACTTTAACATAATCTATAAATCTTGCTTTAAAGCTCGAAAAACCGAAATCGCACTTCAGGCTAAGCATTAAAAAAATCCCCGCCATCGCTGCAAAAGAAAGGAGAAAACTCACACTAAAAATAGCCTCTGGCTGAATGAGTATTATAAGAAGCGCGGCAAATAAAAGTACATTAAATGGATTTGGTTTAGTATAGAAAAACCAGAAGTAGATATACATAAGAGCCATGAGCGAGGCGCGTAAAACCGGATATCTGGCTCCGGTAAGAAGAAGGTAAAGCAATATAACAAAAGCTAAAATTATTGACCGCAGTCGGCGGTTCATACGCAGCAATTTAAACAGGAAATTAAAAAATAATAACACAAGTCCAACATGCAAACCGCTTATGGCCAGGATATGGGCAAGCCCAATATCCTGCAGTATAAAACGTATTTTAGATAATCCAAAACTCTCGCCCAGAATAGTAGCCTTGATGAACGAGGCATATTCAGATGGATAAAGAAAAGATATAGCATTTGAGGTTCGTTCTTTTAGCCTGAAGATATATCTTTTGAGGCTGAAGGTAGAACCTAACATAGAGAGGTTTTCAGCCTTAAAGACTATTCCCCCACGGCCTCCTTTAAAAGCGCCCCTTAAAGAGACATAATCACCGGGCTCAAAGGTTATATTATAATTTGAAACTACATTTATATTTAACTTCTGATTTATTTTTTCTTTGTCTATTTCAACGACTTTTAAAAAATAACTTAATTTTTCCTCTGTTTTAACAGGAACAGAAACGATATATCCATTAACTGTAACACCCTTTTGCGAAATAAAATCATAAAGCAGGTTCTGCTTTGATTTTTCAACATCCATACGCATAAATCCAAGAGAAATAAGAGCAAAGAAAATAAAAATAGAAAATATTTTTGTTCTATAGAAAACCAATGCCGGAATAAAAGAAAGAAGAAAAAATATAATTATATGATGAAATGCAATAGCCCCTGTTTTTGAAAAGATTATACCTATAATAAAAGCTGTAAAACTCAATAAAAGGCTAAATGAAAGAGGAGCCATATAATCAATTCAAGATTCAAAATGTAAAATTAAAAATCCAAAAAGACCGTACCGCGATCTAATGTCTAAAGCATAAAACGTAGTTGTCTTTGGGCTTTCTAATTTTAACTTTTAACATTACAGTTTCTTTATGTTTTTTATTTTTCAATTTGCACTTTTAATTTTGCATTGCTTACCTAACTTATTTATAGCTTAAAGTACTGCTTTAATTTTTGAAGTTTCTTCTCCCCTATACCTTTGACATCCATAAGCTCATTTATATTATTGAAACCGTTCTTCTCATAGCGAAAGTTTATAATATTTTCCGCTAAAACAGGACCAATTCCCGGAACTTTTAAAAGCTCTGTGAAGCTTGAAGAATTTAAATCCAAAGGAAAGTTTACTGACTCATCTAACCTATTCGATTCGATAGAATACCTGAATTTCTCTATACCGTAGTATCGCACAAGAAGAAAGATAAAAACAGAAAACACTATAAAAAGCAGAAAAATTTTCTCTTCTCTTGTAGGAAGAAATTTCAAATCACTATATTTACTATTTTATTTTTTATAACAATAAATTTCTTTATTGGTTTATCTAAAATATATTCTTTAACTTTTTTGTCCTCGAGCGCAACTTTTTTCACATAATCAGCATCGGATTCAAATGGTACTAAAATACGGGCTCTAACTTTACCGTTTATCTGCACAGGCAGCTCTATCTCATCCTGAATAAGAGCATCTTCTTTATAGGATGGCCAGGAGGCCGACATCGATATCGAATCGTTTTTACCCATAAGTTTCCAGAGCTCTTCAGCTATATGCGGCGCAAAAGGATATATAAGCAGAAGCATTTTCTCAAGAACTTCGCCAAGAAGCGCTTTGCTCACAGAAGACTCAGTAATATCAGACTGCGCCTGATTAAGAAGCTCCATAATGAAACTTATTGCGGTATTAAATTTAAACCCGCCCTCCATATCGAGAGTAACTTTCTTTATTGTCAAATTTAATAATCTGTTTAATTCCTTCTCAAAAATTTCTGCAACTTCTCTTTCTTCATATTCCTGATACGCCTCATACAATCTCCAGATTTTATTCAAAAATCTTGACGCTCCCTCAACTCCCCTATCAGACCATTCGGCATCTTTCTCAGGCGGACCGATAAAAAGAATATAAAGCCGCATTGTATCAACACCGTATTTCTCTATCAAACTGTCCGGAGAGACAACATTACCTTTTGATTTTGACATCTTGGCGCCGTCTTTAACTATCATGCCTTGAGTAAAGAGCCGCGCAAAAGGCTCCTTAAAACCAACTGCCTTTATATCGTATAAGAATTTGCAAATAAAACGGGAATACATAAGATGCAATATTGCATGCTCCACGCCCCCGATATATTGATCGACCGGCAGCCATTTATTCGCTAGTCCGGTATCAAATGCCTTATTATCATCGCGGGGTGTAATATAGCGTAAGTAATACCAGCTCGAATCGACAAAGGTATCCATCGTATCAACCTCTCTCTTTGCCTTACCCCCGCATTTTGGACAGGTTGTATTAACAAACTCAGGGCAAAGTTTAAGAGGCGACTCGCCCTTGGGATTAAACTCAACATCATCAGGCAAAAACACCGGCAAATCTTCTTCAGGCACAGCGGCTATACCGCAACTTTTACAATATATTACCGGTATCGGCGCGCCCCAGTAACGCTGGCGCGATATAAGCCAATCTCTGAGTTTATATTCTACTTTCCGAGAACCGATTTTATTCTTTTGCATAAAATCAGCAATTTTTTCCTTTGCCTCAAGAGATGTCAATCCGTTAAAATCACCCGAATTAACAAGAACCCCTTTATCTTCATAGGCAAAGGGCATAATATTTACATCTAAATCCTGCTTTGGATTATTTACAACAACACGCATCGGCAGCTTATATTTTTTTGCAAACTCAAAATCACGACTATCATGCGTTGGCACCGCCATAACAGCGCCTGAACCATATTGCATAAGCACGTAATTTGCGCAGAATATAGGTATCTTTTCATTAGTCATCGGATTTATTGCATATCTACCGCTAAATACCCCTTCTTTCTCGGCCTCCTGTATATCTCTGACTTTTTTAAAAGTCTTTTTTGTCTTCTCTATAAATTCAATAAGCTTATCCGGCGCATTGCCTACCTTACTCCACTCTTTAATTAAGGGATGCTCCGGCGCAAGGACAACATAGGTTGCTCCAAATATAGTATCGACACGAGTAGTAAAACATTTCAATTTTCTATCATCACCAGCTATAGGGAAATCTATCTCAACACCGACTGACTTTCCTATCCAATTCTCCTGCATTATCTTTACTTTTCCCGGCCACTCTTTAAGCAGCTCTATATCTTCAAGCAATCTATCGGCAAAGTCTGTAATCTTAAAGAACCACTGCTCCATCTCTTTATCTTCGACATTCGAGTCACATCTTTCGCATTTTCCATCAATTACCTGCTCGTTAGCCAGAACTGTCTTGCAAGATGGACAGAAATTAACCGGAGCAAGCTTTTTATAGGCAAGACCTTTTTCAAATAATTTTAAAAATATCCACTGCGTCCACTTGTAATAGTCAGGCAGACATGATGTAACCTCTTTGTCCCAGTCATACCCTATGCCCCAGCTTTTAAGCTGCTTTGTGATTCTTGCTATATTACCCAGCGTCCATTGGCGAGGGTGAATTTTGCGCTTTATAGCCTGATTTTCCGCCGGAAGACCGAACGCATCCCAGCCCATAGGAGAAAAAACATAATACCCGCGCATCCGCTTATATCTGGCCACAGCATCACCTATGATATAGTTCCTGGCATGGCCGACATGAAGCTCGCTTGAAGGGTACGGAAACATAACAAGGCAGTAATACTTATTTTCTGCCTTTTTAACATCTATATTAAAAATCCCCTTTTCTTCCCAGTACCGCTGCCATTTTTGCTCAAATTTTTCAGGTTCATACTGCTGCATTTCTTTCTCCTAAAAATGATTACACCGATTTTAACTACGATTGCACAGATTAAAACCTTTAAAACTTGCGTAATACAATCTTATATCAGTGTACTATATTAACTTTTAAATTTTAACTCTTTTGTCTCTTTTAATCTCTGCCCCGAACATTGCCGAGACTAAGTCTTTGCAATCTTCCGGATTGCAAATGGCGAAACCTTGTGAAATGCAAAGCATCTCCAAGACCCAGTGCCAAGAAATGTTTCGCATTTCTTGGCGCCAAACCTGGGAGTACAGATCCCCCAGCGTATATGCTATGCAGGGAACTGTTTTTCACTTTTAACTTTTCACTTTTAACTTTTTACTTCTTATGTATTTTACCCTATTTATATTTTTTATGTCATCCTTTTCTTTATCTTTAGGCGTCTCGAGTATAGCAGGTATCTCAGAAATTTTTGGATGTTTAATGAAATTTTTTATGCCTTTATCAGTTATACAGCCTTCTCCTATATGCTCATGTCGATCTCGCCGCTGCCCCAAATCATAAAGCGAGTCGTTTATATGAACAAGCTTAACCCTCTTAATTCCTATCTTTTTATCAAACGCATCTATAAAGCTATCCATTTTATCCTTATTGCGAAGATCAACGCCTGCCGAAAAAAGATGCGCGCTGTCAAGGCATACCCCGAACCTATCGTCAAAAGCTGTTAAACACTCACCTATGTCAGCGATATTAAAACCCAATTTATTACCCTCACCGGCTGTATTCTCAAGAATGATGATAGCTTTGCCTTTATAATTTTTTTTAATCTCAGCTAAAGAATCCTGCATTATTTTTATACCCTCTCCTCTATCGCTGTTAGACCCAAAATGCAGAACATAAAGCTCGGAATTAACCTGATCTGCCAGGGCTAAATCATCTTTTATTGCAGAAAGGGACTTATTTCTTATGCTTCTATCAGAGGATGCTATATTTAAAAGATAACTCCCGTGAACTACAAGAGGCCGGATATCCATTTTCTCTCTGGCGCTGTTAAACGACTTGACTTCCTTAATATCTAATTTCTTTTCCCCAAATCCTCTGGGCGAGCGGATAAAAATCTGCATCGCATTACAGCCTAAATCTTTAGCTTCGCAAAGTGCATTGATAAGCCCTTTTGCTATAGAGATATGGACTCCGAGGCGAACCATGATTTGACCTTTATAAAAAATATAACTGCGCTTAAAATTCGCTAATTGAAAATATTTATTATTTTATCTAAGACCGAAGGCTCGCTGCTCTGCCCAGTCTTATTGAGGCTGATATTTGAAAATGCAGCCTTCAAAACTTCCTGCGTAATAATCGAGTCTATGAGCTTCTTTAAATCGCTGACATTAGAATACTTCTGCTCCAGACCCAGGAAACTCCTGCTCAATTTCGGCGGCTCCTGACGAAAATCCTTATATAGAACCTCAGATATTTTTATTCTTAAATCTTTAACCGCAATTTTTTTTCTCTCTTTGCTTAAAGATCTGGTTTTTGTTTTCCCGCTCTCTTTTTTCACCTCAACTAAGTTTGTGCCCTGCTCTGCGTCTCTTACGAGGTAAACCTTATCAATATCGATAAACAACCTCTTAAATTCAATATCCCCGCTAAGAAGCTTTCTGAGATCCAGCTCCAGAAGCAGGAAGTCAATATTGGCAAGATTCTTCTCCTGAAACCCTTTGGGATTTAAAAGCGCAACTTTATTTAATCTTATAAGACCTTTTTGGATGCTGGATTCAACAGAACCGATGCTGATACCTGCATTGCTTTTCTGTTTAACTAGAATAATTACTCCAAGCTTTAGAAGCTGTTTCTGGAATAAAAATACTACCAGAAAAATAATTACTACAATTACAAAAACCTTTTTACTCAACCATGATATAAGAGCCATAAAATCTCCTAAACATCCTGGAATTGATATTTATAATATTTACAGTAAAGACCATTCTTCTTCAGGAGCTCATCATGCTTACCTTCTTCGACTATATTACCGTTTTCAAGAACGATAATCCTGTCCGCCCGCCTTGCTGTTGAAATTCTGTGCGCTATAAGAAATACGGTTCTACCCTGAATAAGCCTATGTATCGCCTCTTGGACTTTCAATTCTGAATCCGCATCAAGCTGCGATGTCGCCTCATCCATAATTAATATCGCCGGATTTTTCAATATTGCCCGCGCTATGGCTATTCTCTGTTTTTCGCCTCCGGAAAGTTTAGTTCCCCGCTCGCCGACAACCGTATCGTATCCAAGAGAAAGTTTTTCGATAAACTCATGCGCATTGGCTAATTTTGCAGCCGCCTCTACTTCCTTTTTTGTCTTTCCTTTCTGGCCGTATGATATATTATTTAAAACTGTGTCATTAAAAAGTACCGGCTCCTGTGTAACAAGCCCAATATGTTTCCTTAATGATTTTATTTTTATCTTGCTTACATCTTTACCATCTATCGTCAGGCTGCCTTTTGCAATATTATAGAAACGGAGCATCAGATTAACCATGGTACTCTTTCCGACTCCGCTGGGGCCGACCAGGCATACAACCTCACCGACTTTAACTTTAAGATTTACCCCTTTAAGTACGTAATCATCTTCATATTTAAACCAGACATCCTTATATACTATCTCCTCTTTCGGCATACTTACATCTACTGCATCCGGAGCATCGCTCACTGAAGGCATCTCTTCAAGGAGATCAAAAATCCTATCTCCGGCGGCAAATGCAATCTGGTTAAAATTATAGACCTTGATAAGCCTTTTAACCGGTTTCATAAGCGCAAGCAGGGAGGCTAAAAACATTATAAAGACACCGAAAGACATCTCGCCGGCTATCACCTGCCTGCCTCCGATAATCAAAACAGTAATCCCCCCAAAAGCAGAAACAAACTCGGTAGCAGGATTCATAATCAATGTACGCGCCATCGTTTTAAGCATAAGGATGTAGAATCCCTGATTTAGCTCTTTAAACTTGCCTATCTCTTCCTCTTCCATCGAGAAAGCCTTAACTATATTCATGGAGGTAAAGGTCTCCTGCATTCTGACGTTTAAATCACCCATTTTGGACTGAGCCTGCTTGGAAATCTTGCGCAGACGTTTACCGACTCTTAAAAGCGGATAACTGACGATAGGCATCAGAACAAGGATTATTAATGCGAGCTTCAGGTTTATATATAAAACAATTCCTAAGAATAGAACAAGCTGGAATATATAATATGCCGAATCTGCAAGTCCTTCTGTCAGAGCATGCCTTATTACATAGACATCATAAGTAAGACGCGAGATTAAATCCCCGACGCGGCTTTTGGAGAAAAAGTCCATAGACATATCCTGAATTTTCATAAAAAGCCTATCCCTGATATCCCTGATTACCCTCTGGCCGGCTATTTCCATCAGGATAACCTGACAGTAAAAAAGCAACCCCTTAAGGACAATGAGACCTAAAATTATTATAGAGAGAAGAGTAAGCAGATTGATC
>CAZAPE010000034.1:0-13340 GCA_964487065.1 uncultured Planctomycetia bacterium
TTCACTTGTTAATAAGACCGGACATTTCATATGTTAGCAACAAAAAAATAAAAGATTGCTTGACATAGATTACATAGCGTGATATAACTTTTAAGACCTTTAACCTAGTCCTGTGAGGCTGGGAAGGATAAAAGATGAAAAGAGTCCAAAAGAATATAGGAGTAAATAAAAACGGAGTCAGAAAACTGACTTCTTTTTTTTGAAAAGAGATGTCTAAAATAATTGAAAAATCAAAAATAATGGATCAAGCGCAGATAAATAAAACCTTGAGCCGTATCAGTCATGAGATTATTGAGAAGAATAAATCCCTGCAGGACCTTGTTATTGTCGGTATCAGGACGCGTGGGGTTTATTTAGCCCAAAGAATTCAGGCAAAAATAAAAGATATCGAAGCTATTGAGCTTCCCATCGGAGCAATAGACATTACTCTCTACAGGGATGATTTTACTATTATCTCAGAGCAGCCTTTAGTTAAAGAGACGGAGCTAAATTTTGATATTAACGGCAAGATTTTAATCTTAGTTGACGATGTTTTATATACAGGAAGAACAGTAAGGTGTGCTCTGGATGAATTGATTGATTTTGGCAGGCCTAAAGTTATTCAGCTGGCCGTTATGGTAGACCGCGGGCATAGAGAGCTACCGATACGCGCCGACTACGTTGGAAAGAATATCCCTACTTCCATAAAAGAATCTGTGGAGGTCAGATTGATTGAGATAGATAAAAACGATGAGGTAGTTGTTGTGGAGGTCCTGGATGAGTGATGTAGTGTTAGATAAAGAGTTTAAATGGAATAAAAAGCATCTTTTAGGCTTAGAAGAGCTTGAAAAAGAGGAGATAGAGTATCTATTACAATTAACAAAGACGTTTAAAGAGATATCAACCCGACCGGTAAAAAAAGTGCCTGCTTTGAGAGGGAAAACAATAGCTTTTCTTTTCTATGAACCATCAACCCGTACCAGGATTTCATTTGAGCTTGCAGCAAAAAGGCTTTCAGCTGATACCGTAAATTTCTCTGTTTCAGGCTCCAGTGTTCAAAAAGGCGAAAATTTAAAGGACACGGTTCTTAACATAGAGGCTATGAATGTAGATATTATAGTTATAAGGCATCAGGCAGCCGGAACAGCGCAGTATTTAAGCCAGAATGTAAATGCCGGAGTCATAAATGCAGGCGATGGGGCACATGAACATCCTACGCAAGCTCTTTTGGATATGTTTACTATGCAGGAATATAAAGGTAACCTCGCAGGTTTAAAAGTCGCCATAGTTGGAGATATTACTCATTCCAGGGTCGCAAGGTCGAATATTCAGGGCTTAAAAAAACTCGGAGCCGAAGTTATTTTATGCGGGCCGCCCACAATGATTCTTACCTCTTTTGATTCCCTCGGAGTAGAAATATCATATGATCTTAATTATGTATTGCAGAAAGCCGATGTTCTAAATATACTCCGTATTCAAAATGAGAGGATTAACGAGAATATTTTGCCTTCAATACCGGAGTATAGAGAGTTTTTCGGGATAACCTCCGAAAGGCTTTTGAAATATGCAAAACCAGGGCTTTTAATACTTCATCCGGGTCCTGTTAACAGAGGCGTTGAATTAAGCCCTGATGTTCTTGATAAGGGTTTGCAGCAGAAAAATATATATAGCGTTGTTTTGAATCAAGTTACAAATGGATTAGCCGTGAGAATGGCAGTTTTGTATCTTATTGCCGGAATGGGGGGTAGACTTGAAGTTGCTGATTAAAAACGGCAAGATAGCTGATTTTGAAAATAATACATTTCAAGAAAAAGATGTCCTTATTATTGACGGGAAGATATCAAAAATTGCAAAAGATATAAAAGCCAATGATTCAAAAATAGTTGATGCAAATGGCTTATATGTTTTACCCGGATTAATCGATATGCATGCCCATCTTAGGGAGCCTGGGAGAGAGGATGAAGAGGATATTAAATCGGGTTCTCTTGCTGCAATAAGCGGCGGTTTTACTACTGTCTGTGCTATGCCGAATACAGACCCGGTTATTGACAATGCAGGTCTTGTAAAATATGTTTTAGAAAAAGGAAAGGCGATAGGGCTTATAGATGTGCTCCCTATAGGGAGTATTACTAAGGGCCGTTGCGGTAAGGAACTTAGCGAAATGTTGAAGATGAAGCAAGCCGGATGCATTGCTTTCTCAGATGACGGCAGCTGGGTGAATGATACTCTTCTGATGCGCAGAGCTATGGAATATTCACTGATGTTAGATGCGCTTCTTATTTTACACTGCGAAGACGATCTTCTGAGTAAAGGTGGGGTAATGAACGAAGGGTTATTATCTATGCGCTTAGGCTTGCAGGGTATTCCAAGAGAGGCTGAGATCATAGCTGTAAGGCGCGATATAGAATTAGCCAAGTTAACCAATGCGCGCATACATATAACGCATGCTACAACAAAGGAGGTAGTCGATATTATAAAACAAGCCAAAGAAGAAGGCGTTAAAGTTAGCGCTGATACCTGTGCGCATTATTTAATATTGAATGAAATGGAAGTTCTTAATTATAATACCAATGCTAAGGTTAATCCTCCGTTGAGGACCGAGGCTGACTCAAGCGCTTTAATCCAGGGGCTTTGCGATGGAGTAATAGACAGTATTTCTACTGACCATGCTCCGCATTCGGATGAAGAGAAGGACTGCGAGTTTAACTCGGCAAGTTTCGGCATCATTGGTCTTGAGACCTCTCTTAGTCTTTCTTTAAGGCTGATTGAATATGGCAAGATTGATCTTTTATCGCTGATTAAAAAATTTACCTTAAACCCGGCAAAATTATTGAAGCTCAAAGATAGAGGCCAGCTAAAAGAAGAGTTAAACGCCGATATAATAATTTTGGATACAAATAAAAAGTGGAATTTAACGGCGGATGGTATTATTTCAAAAAGTAAAAACACGCCTTTTTTAGGCCAGGATTTAACCGCTAAGGTTAAGGCCTGCATTAAAAACGGGCATGTTTTGTATGATGATTTTAAAAATAAGGAGATGAGATAATGAAAAAAATAATGTTGTTTTTGGTATGCAGCATTTTGTATACAGGCGTTTTGTTGAATGCGCAGGATGCTGAAATAGATGAAATTCTTTCGAATATAGAACAGGTAAAGGAGAGCATAGTCTCTTATAAGGCCGATATTGAGATGTTTTTCCTGAAGACTGAATCCGGCCCCATGCAGATAGAAGGGCAAATTGCTTTTAAGAAACCGGATAAATTAAAATTTGTTATCTGGGTTAAAGGAGAACCGAATTCAAACCAAGGGATATATTCTGACGGAACAACACTGTGGCAATATATGCCTTTTTTCAAGTTGGCTTCAAAAGTCGATTTAGGTTTGCTGAAAGAAGAGTTTCCTAATGCAGATGAATTAGTAAAAGAGCATTCCAATATCAAAGGCGCAGTGGATGATATTGATAGGGAGAGCATGATCTATGATGGAATAGATGAGTATGAAGGGGAGAAGGTATATCTGTTTGAAGGCAAAATAAAAAGCAAAGCACAGGAAGAGATGGATACTCCGGTAGCTGTGGATAGCCTTAAAGTTTTGATTTCGGTTGCTGATGGTCTGCAGAGATCTGCTGAATTTTATTCTCAAGGCAAAGAACTCCAATTTTATCAGAGGCTTAAAAATATCGAGGTTAATATAGAGATTCCGGATGAGGAATTCAAATTTGATGCACCAGAAGGTGTGAATATTCTTGATTCTACCCCGCAGGCAAGAGAGATGCTCAAGCAGGCAACAGAAGAGTCATCAGAATGAAATTTATCCTTACGCCAGAATTGGGAAGGCTTTGTAAGTGGTTAATAATTTTGGGTTATGATGCTTGCTATTTTAAAGGAAGAGGGGAAAGCTTGATATTAAAAGCATTAAAAGAAGATAGGATTATTTTAACAAGGAAAGTGAGTATCTTCGATAAATATTCATCAAACTCTATCTATATAAAATATGATACTTTATCCAAGCAATTTAAAGAGTTACATGAAAAAATCGGGCTTGACGTAGAAGGTAATAGTATATTTTCACGCTGTGTTGCATGCAATGTTGAGGTTGTAACCGTAGATAAGGTAAGTATAAAAAACAGAATTCCAGATTATGTTTTTAATACAGAAGATGATTTCAAAAAATGTCCTAAATGCAGAAAGATTTTCTGGCCCGGGACACACTGGGAGTTGGTAAATAAATATTTTTCTAAGCTTTTGATATGATTATAGCCGATTTGCATATTCATTCTAAGTATAGCCGCGCTACAAGCCCTGATATGGATCTAGAACATTTAAGCCAGGCAGCAAAAGATAAGGGTATAAATATAATCGGAAGCGGGGATTTTACTCATTTTCTCTGGTTGGAAGAGCTGAAATCAAAGTTTAGCGAGGAGTGCTACGGGATATATAAATTCAATGGTACATATTTCATGCTTACTACAGAGGTAGCAAATATTTATTCTTCAAAGGGAAGGTTGCGCAAGATACACAATATTATAATAGCTCCCAGCTTTGAGGACGTTGATAAGATTAATAAGCGGCTTGCTGCTTACGGGACGCTGTCATCGGATGGAAGACCTATGTTAGGCCTTGATGCCAAAGATATGGTTGAGATTATATTAGAGATTAATGACGATTGTATTATAATACCAGCTCATATTTGGACGCCGTGGTTTAGCCTCTTGGGGGCAAATTCAGGATTTGATGATATTGATGAGTGTTTTGGAGAGTACTCAAAATATATTTATGCGCTGGAAACCGGGCTTTCAAGTGATCCTGCTATGAACTGGAGAATATCTAAGCTGGACAGATTTACTCTTATCTCAAACTCTGATAGTCACTCCCCTGCTAAGATAGGAAGAGAGGCAAATGTTTTTAATTGCGCCTTATCTTATGAGGAGATTATGCAGGCCCTGAAAGAGCACGATAAGGATAAGTTTCCATACACTATCGAATTTTACCCCCAGGAGGGGAAATATCATTTCGATGGCCATAGGAGCTGTAATGTTAAGCTCTCGCCGAATGAAAGTAAAAAATTAAAAAATATCTGCCCATCCTGTAAAAAACCTTTAACTATCGGTGTTTTACATCGCGTGGAAGAACTTGCTGACAGAAAAGAAGGTGTCCTGCCATCAAATGCCACTTCTTTTAAAAGCCTTATTCCGCTTGATGAAATAATAGCAGAGGCAAAAGGAGTTCAAAAAACTGCGCAGTCTGTTTTGCGGGAATACAATAGTTTGATTCAAAGATTCGGTAACGAACTCGATATACTGATAAATATAGATGCTAATTTTTTAATGGAGAATTTTCCTTTAAAGATTGCTTCTGGCATTATCAATGTTAGAGAAGGCAATGTTTTCATAGAGCCCGGGTATGATGGTGTTTACGGGAAGATTAGAATATTTAACCAGAACGAAGAAAAAAAGGAGGAAGAACAATTAAGCCTATTTTAAAAAATGCGATCCTAGTTTTAGAAGATGGAACAACGTTTACAGGAAGAGCTTTTGGTTATGAAGGTGAAAAGTTTGGTGAGGTTGTTTTTAATACCAGTGTAGTTGGTTATCAGGAAATCCTAACCGACCCCTCTTATAAGGGGCAGATTGTCTGTATGACATATCCGCATATTGGAAATTACGGAATAAACAGCCATGATATGGAATCGGCGCATTCCTGGGTAGAGGGTTTTCTGGTGCGGGAATTATCGCCGCTGGTTTCAAATTGGATGTCAGAAGGAGATTTAGATTCATTTTTGAAGAAACATAAGGTTATCGGCCTTGAAGGTATTGATACCCGGAAATTGACCCGTAAAATAAGAATAAATGGTGCTATGCGGGGATGTATTTCGACAAAAGATTTTAACCCCGAAAATATTTTAAAGAAAGTTTTAAAGAGTGATTCGATAGCTGGGCTGGATTTAGCCTCTAAGGTGAGCTGTAAAAAACCCTATATTTGGTCACAAGGAGACGGTTTAAAGATTGCTGTTTGGGATTGCGGGGTTAAAGAGAGTATTTTAAATATTTTGAGTAAACACAACTGTTTCGTTAAAGTATATCCTGTTACTGCAAAAGCCCAGGAGATTCTAAAAGATAAGCCGGACGCCGTTGTTCTTTCTAACGGTCCCGGAGACCCGGAACCGGTTACTTATCTGATTGAAGAGGTGAAAAATCTTATGCATAAGCTTCCGATTCTTGGAATTTGTTTAGGACATCAGATTCTATGTCTGGCAATGGGAGGAGCTACATATAAACTTAAATTTGGACATCATGGCGGTAACCACCCTGTAAAAAACTTGGAAAATGGTCTCGTAAAAATCACAGCTCATAACCATGGTTTCTCGGTTAATAGTGAGTCAATAAAGGATAGCTGTGAAATCACTCATATAAATCTCTATGATAATACTGTTGAGGGCATGCGTCATAGAAGCTTGCCGATTATGGGCATTCAATACCACCCTGAGGCGGGGCCGGGTCCGAATGATTCTAAGGATATATTTGATGAATTTTTAAAAATGATAGGAAAGGAATAATTATGCCAAAAAGAGAAGATCTTAAAAAAATATTGATTATCGGTTCAGGTCCAATAGTAATAGGCCAAGCTTGTGAGTTTGATTATTCGGGTTCCCAGGCTTGTAAAGCGCTGCGGGAAGAAGGCTATAAGATTGTTCTGGTAAATTCAAATCCAGCGACAATTATGACAGATCCTGAGATGGCCGATATAACCTATATCGAGCCGTTGAATCCGGAAATAATTACAGCAATAATTGAAAAAGAGCGTCCTGATGCTCTGTTGCCAAATTTGGGCGGACAGACAGGTTTGAACATAGCATATTTACTTGCCAAGGAGGGCATATTAGATAAATACGGAGTTGAATGTATAGGCGCAGATCCCATAGCTATTGAAAGGGCAGAGTCAAGGGAAGTATTCAGGAAAACAATGCTTGATATAGGCCTTAATGTTCCTCAAAGTGATATTGCTTATACTGTTGAAGAGGGCCTTGCTATGGGATTGAGAATAGGTTTTCCTTTAATATTGCGTCCGGCTTTTACTCTTGGAGGTGCGGGTGGTTGTGCTGCTTACAACAAAGAGGAGCTGGAAGAAGGCTTGAGCAGAGCCTTAGAAACCTCTCCTGTGCATCAGGTTTTAATTGAAGAATCTGTGTCAGGCTGGAAGGAGATAGAGTTTGAGGTCATGCGTGACTGTAAAGACAATGTAATTATTATTACAAGCATGGAAAACGTTGATCCTATGGGAATACATACCGGGGATTCGATAGTTGTTGCTCCGGCGCAGACTTTGACTAACAAAGAAACACAGCATTTGAGAGATCTTTCTATAAGGGCGATTAAAGCTATCGGTGTAGTAGGCGGAGCCAATATACAGTATGCGGTGAGTCCTTATGACGGTAAAGTATATATAATTGAAATAAATCCCAGAGTATCGCGCAGTTCGGCATTAGCTTCCAAGGCAACAGGTTTCCCGATTGCAAAAGTAACAACTAAATTAGCTGTTGGATATACTCTAGATGAGATACCGAATGATATAACTAAAACTACTCCGTCTTCTTTTGAGCCGGCCATAGATTATTGCGTCATAAAAATACCGAGATTTACTTTCGAGAAATTTCCTCAGGCAGATCCCATTCTTACGACGCATATGAAATCAGTAGGCGAAGCAATGGCTATAGGCAGGACTTTCAAGGAGGCTTTGCAGAAAGGTATCCGTTCTCTTGAGATCGGGAGATATGGATTCGGGTATGACGGGAAAGACCCTGAGGAAAAAATTGATATTGATGAGATAAAGAAAAAACTTATTAATCCAAATGCCGAAAGAATATTCTATATAAAAGAAGCATTTCTTAATGGACTTGGTATAGATGAAATTTTTGAGTATACAAAGATTGACCGTTGGTTTCTTGTGCAGTTGAAACAGATTGTTGATTTTGCCGAAGACATAAAAAATTCGATCAAAGCAGGGAAAATAGATGAGGTTATCACGAAGGATATTTTTTATCAGGCAAAACAGTATGGATTTTCTGATAGACAATTGGCTTTGCTCTTAGGTAAGACGGAACTTGAGATTAAAAAAATAAGGGATGATTTTGGAGTAAAGAATGTGTATAAACTTGTAGATACCTGCGCCGGAGAGCTTGAAGCTATTACTCCTTATTACTATTCTACTTACGAAGATGAAAATGAAATCCGTAAAACCGAAAAAAAGAAGATTGTAATTCTCGGTGGCGGGCCTAATAGAATAGGGCAGGGTATTGAGTTTGACTACTGCTGCGTTCATGCTTCTTATGCACTTAAGGCATTAGGTTATGAGACTATAATGATAAATTCAAATCCAGAAACAGTTTCAACGGATTATGATACCTCTGATAAGCTGTATTTTGAACCTCTGACAAAAGAAGACGTGCTTAATATTATAGAACAGGAAAAACCAGAAGGAGTGATTGTCCAATTAGGAGGCCAGACGCCTCTTAAGCTGTCTATTGCCTTACGGGAAGCCGGAGTTAAAATCTTGGGTACCTCAGCCGAGAGCATAGATAGGGCCGAGGATAGAGAGCGATTTAAAGAGATGCTTGAAAAACTTAACCTTCTTCAGCCTGTATCAGGAACAGCAAGAAATCTTGATGAGGCTAAGAAGATTGCCCAGAGAATAGGGTACCCTGTTCTTTTAAGGCCGTCTTATGTCCTGGGCGGTAGAGCAATGGAGATAGTTTATGACGATGAATCTTTGGGGCGTTTTATACAGCATGCTGTTGAAGCCTCTGATGAGCACTCGGTTTTGATAGACAAATATCTAGAAGATTCAATTGAAGTTGATGTCGATCTAATTGCAGATGGCAAGACTCAGGTCATTGGAGGTATATTCGAGCATATAGAAGAGGCCGGGGTACATTCCGGTGATTCGGCAATGGTTTTGCCGCCGTACACTCTTTCTGATGATATAGTGCAAAAGATCAAAGAGCAGTCGATTACTTTAGCAAAGGAGCTGAATATAATCGGGCTAATGAATGTTCAATATGCAATTAAAGAAGATAAGATTTATGTGCTCGAGGTAAATCCGCGCGCCTCTAGGACAGTGCCGTTTGTTAGTAAGGCTATAGGTGTTCCTTTGGCGCAGCTTGCGGCTCAGGTTATGGTTGGAAAAACATTGCTTGAACTTGGATTCAGCAAGGAAATTACTACTGATCATATTGCCGTCAAGGAGTCTGTATTTCCTTTTAATAGGTTCCACGGAGTTGATATTATTTTAGGTCCGGAAATGAAATCTACCGGAGAGGTTATGGGCATTGACGTTGATTTTGGTAAGGCATATCTAAAATCACAGATTGCCGCAAACCAGCTATTGCCGAAAAAAGGAAAGGTTTTTATCAGCGTTAAAAATAAAGATAAGAGGAATGTGGTTTTTATTGCCAAGAAACTGATAGATTTAGGTTTTTCTATTGTTTCAACATCGGGGACAGAAAAGACATTAAAGAAACATGGTATTGCTGTGGAGCATGTTTTTAAAATCCAGGAAGGAAGGCCGGATGTTTTGGATTTAATAAAAAACAGAGAAATCAAATTGATTATTAATACTCCTTCAGGTAAAATACCACGTGCTCATGAGGTAAAGATACGCAGTCTTGCTGTGCAGTATGCAACTCCTATTGTAACTACAATGCCCGGAGCGCAGGCAACAGTAAATGCTTTAGAATCGCTCATAAAAGAGGATTTAAGCGTAAAGTCGTTGCAGGAATACCATAAAGAAATAAAGGGGATAACTTATGCCAGAGCTACCGGAAGTTGAAACAATAAAACGGGAACTGAGAAGTTTAATACTGAATAAAAAGATAAAAGAGTTTCATGTCCATGATAAAATTCTACTTAAAAAACCCAAAGCACAAGCTGGTTGGAATAAGATAATCTCTTCAAAAGTAAAGGATGTAGAAAGAAAAGGTAAATTCATCGTAATCAAGCTAAGTAACGGATTAAAGATTGTAATACATCTTAAGATGACCGGGCAGCTTATTTACGGGGGTACAAATAATGCTAAAATAAAACTGGTTTTTTCGGATTCCAGTTATATGAGCTATTATGATAAAAGAAGGTTCGGGGAGTGGTATCTGATCAAAAAAGAAAAAGAGGTTCCGCTGCTCTCGCTTATGGGCCTGGATCCAACCGTAGAGAGCTTTACGCTCGCAGCATTAAAAATCCTTCTTAAAAAACAGAATACCAAAGTTTATAGCTTTCTTATGGAGCAAAAGCTTATTGCTGGAATAGGTAATATTTATGCAAATGAAATTTTATACCGCGCAAAAATAAGCCCTTTTAGAAAAACAAAAGATATTGATGAACCCGCAGCGGAGATTCTCTATTATGCAATTAAGGAGATAATAAACAAAGCGCTTAAAGCGCGCGGCTCATCTATTGACACTTATTTAGACATCTGGGGTAATCCGGGGAAGTATGGATATGAGCATATAGTTTATGGTAAAGAAGGTCAATTCTGCCCTCATTGTCCAAATAAAATAATGAGGAGTAATCTTAGCGGACGTTCAATATATTTCTGTCCCGGATGTCAATATTGAAGAAGCTTTTAATTGATAATAGTGTTCTGAGCAATATAGAGATTGCTAAAGAGCAGTATATCTTAGAGATTAAATTAAAAAGTCTTAACACGTCAGAGCCGGGGCAGTTTCTTGAATTACGTTTAAAGAATCAAAAGCAGCTTCTAAATCGCCCTTTTAGTATACTGGATTATGAATCAGGAAAGATTAAGATTCTCTATAAAGTAAGGGGTAATGTGACTAAAGAGATGAGTAGTCTTAAAGAAGGTGATCTTGTAGATATAATTTGTCCTCTTGGAAAAGGCTTTTCTGAAAGCTTTAATAAGCAAAATATTTTTATTTCCGGAGGAACTGGCTTTGCGCCGCTATCATTTTTGGCTAAAACATTTAATAAGAATAACAAAGATATAAAATTTCTTATTGGCGGTATGAGTATTGAGACTTTAGAATATAAAAAACTTCTTCCTCAAGGAGTTAGCGATGTGCTTATTGCAACGGAGGATGGGAGTATAGGTAAAAAGTGTTTGGTAACAGAGTTATTGAATACAATTACAGATATCGAGAGTTATTCGATTTATGCTGCTGGCCCTGTAGCGATGTTAAGAGAGATTTATAATTTTTCAAAGACTAAAAAAATAAAAACTTATCTTTCGTTTGAATCGCATTTTGCCTGTGGTCTTGGATTCTGTTGGGGATGTGCAATTGAAACTAAAGATGGCCTGCTGCGTATCTGTAAAGACGGCCCCGTCTTTGATGGAGACTCAATAATATGGGAAAGACTGAGAATAAATTGAATTTAAAAATTAGAGATTTAAAATTATCCAATCCTCTGATTCTTGCCTCGGGTTGTATTGAATATGCCCAAGAATTATCCTGCGATATACCTTACGAACAGTTTGGAGCTTTAATAACAAAGACAATAACGTTAAGTAAAAGATCTGGCAATCCTATGCCAAGAACATGTGAGGTTGCAGCGGGGTTAATTAACTCAATTGGGATACAAAATGAAGGCCTTGAGTATTATATAAATGTTTTACTTCCAAAATATAGCGTTATAAAAATTCCAATAATATGCAGTATAGCTGGTTTTACAATTGAGGAATATATGCAGTTAGCATTGCATTTGGATAAAGAGGATTTTGTTAAAGCCCTTGAAGTAAATATTTCTTGTCCCAATTTAGAAACAGTTAACGATAAAAAAATAATTTTCTCACAGGATGAACATATGAGTTACGGTGTTATAAAAGCAATAAGAGAGTCGACTTCAAAGCCTGTGATTGCCAAGCTTTCACCCGAGGTGACTGATATAAGCGCAATTGCGCAATCTGTCGTCGACGCAGGCTGTGATGCAATAACTGTAGCTAACACATATCCTGCAATGGCAGTTGATATAGAAACCAGAAAGTCAAAATTAGGCTCAATCTCAGGTGGCATAAGCGGGCCGGCCATAAAACCATTGACGCTGAAAAAATTATGGGATGTTTATAATACAGTTGATGTGCCTATTATTGCTTCGGGTGGAGTAGTAAGCGCAGAGGATGCCTTGGAATATATAATTACAGGTGCTACTTTTATTGAATTAGGTACGGTTAACTTTATAAATCCAGGAGCTTTTAACCAGATAAAAGACGGTATCAATAAATATTTAAGTTTAAATAAGATAGAGTATGAAAAACTTATTGGAGCGTTAAAAAATGAAAAAATCTAAAAGACTGATTCTGGCTCTTGATGTTGAGAATTTATATGATGTAGAGCGTATTCTCGATATCATGCATCCGCATGTTGATATATTCAAAATAGGCCCCCGTCTTTTTATTCCCTATGGGAAAAAGATAGTCAATCTTATAAAAAAATATAATTCTGATATATTTTTAGATTTAAAGCTTTACGATATTCCAACGCAGGTTGCAAGTAGCGTTAAAAGAATTGCTGATATTGGCGTCAGGATGTTTACAGTGCATACTCTCGGAGGGGAAAAGATGTTGGAGGAGGCAAAGATTGTGCTGAATTCTTACGCTGCCTGCGAGAGGCCTTTAATGTTAGCTGTTACAATTTTAACCAGCCTTTCAGAAAAAGACTTGCATTTTTTAAATTTTAGAAATAGAATTAACATCATAGTTTTTAAGCTTGCTAAATTAGCGTTATCATCAGGGGCTGATGGTATTGTCTGTTCTGTGAAAGATGTAAAAAGGCTTAAGGAGAATATTAAAAAGGATTTTATTGCTGTTGTTCCGGGTATCAGGACAAAGAGTTTGCATAGTGATCAGCAGAGGCATGGAACAGCTCAGGAAGCGTTTAAGAATGGCGCTGATTATATTGTTGTCGGGAGATCGATAATAGATGCAAAAGACCCTCTAAAAGCTATAAAGGAGGTATTAAGATGAAAGATGCTGAAGTATTGCATATTCTAAATGAAACAGGCGCTATACAGGGAGGGCATTTTCTTCTCTCAAGCGGTTTGCATTCAGAGCAGTATATACAGCTGGCGCATGTTTTCAAATATCCGAAATATACTTCGCGTATTGCAAGCGCATTAATAGAAAACTTTAGGCTTGATAGGCCTGCGATTGTGGTTGGGGTAGCTCTTGGAGCAATTATACTGGCATATGAGATTGCCCGCGTTATTGGCGCCAAAGCCATGTTTGCAGAAAGAGTTAATGGAGAGCTTCTCTTAAGAAGAGGTTTTGATATTAAATCAAGAGAGAGAGTTTTAATAGTTGAGGATGTGCTAACAACAGGAAAATCGGTTCTGGAATTAAAAAAACTGCTCAAAAATT
>CAZAPE010000034.1:13350-14585 GCA_964487065.1 uncultured Planctomycetia bacterium
TACGAACCCTTAATCGTTGGAATCGGTGCAGTAATAGACCGCTCTTCCGATGATTTTAAGGTAAGAAATAAATATTCATATCTTCTTAAATACGCATTGCCTACGTATAGTCCGGATGAGTGTCCGCTTTGTAAAAAAGAGATCCCATTGGTTAAGCCAGGCAGTAGAGAGATTACGTGAAAAAAATACCTTTACATCAGTATTGGAGAGTAATGGTAGAGAGTATTTTTTTGACAGGACTTAGTTCTACAGGAGGTTTGTTGATTGGGTCTTGGTTCGGAGGAAAATTTAATAAAGTAGGAGTTTTTACTGTTTTAGGAGCAACCCTGGGTTTTAGCTGCGCTATAGTTAATAGTTATAAATTAATAAAATACAGATCTTAAAGTTTTTAAATCTGGAGGTAGCATGGAAGTAAAATTAGAATATCTCATAGAGAGGATAAAAAAAGATGCTGTTTCTGAGGCTGAGAAACAGTCCCAGGAGATATTAAAGCATGCGCAAGAAGAGGCGGAAAATATAATTAAAGCTGCAAAAGAAGAAGCAGAAAAAATTTTAAAATCAGCCGCAAAAGATGCGAATGATTTTTCTAAAAATGCAGAAATTTCTATCAAACAGGCAGGCCGCGATTTAATCTTAGTTTTAAAGGATAAGATCAGGATTCTCTTTGAGAGGATTCTGAGAGCAAAAATTTCTGCCGAACTAAAGCCGGATTTATTAAAAGAACTGTTGTTTAGGATTATCGATAAGTGGTCTTTGGATGAGAAGAAAACTTTTCAGGTGTTAGTTAGCAAAGAAGAGAAGGATGGATTACTTAAAGCGGTTGTGGAAGATTTTAAAAATCATCTCCGGGATTCCATCAATATAGACATAAGCCCGGCAATAGATAAGGGTTTTCGTGTTGGCGTTAAAGGCGAGGATATATATTACGATTTGAGCGATGAGAGCTTGACTGAGATGCTGTCTTCATTTTTAAGCCCCAAGATTACCGAACTGCTTAAGGAAGTTTAATAGAAATAGAATATGGATAAATACTATTACTTTGTATCTCAATTGCCTTATCTGCAGTTTAAGCAATATTTAAAAGGTTTCAATTCAAGCGACTTTATCACAGAGGCTGAAAAATGGGTTTCTGAGAACGATTTAAAACTGTTGTTAGGTATTGATGTGGATAATGCAGAAATACATAGCACAGATCCTTGCGTTTTAAAAGAGTACAAGGAGTTTATTGCAGGGTT
>CAZAPE010000035.1:0-14453 GCA_964487065.1 uncultured Planctomycetia bacterium
TGCATTGTTTCATCAGTAGTAAATGATTTAGAACTTACTGCTATCATGGTTGTTTTAGGATCAAGGCTGGAAAGAATTCCATTTATTAACCAGCCTTCAATATTATCCACAATAATTACATCCATATCTTCACCCTGCAAAGTATAATGCACTGCCTTATTACCATTACCCTGGCCACCGATACCAAACCAAATCAACGTTTTAATACCGTCTGCCTTTGCTTTATCAGCAAGAGCTTGAAGGCTTATTTTTTCAGTACCTAAACTCATAAGAGTAGCAGGATCTTGATACGGCAACTCTTTAAAACCCAATGCTTTACTATCCACTAAAGCCTGATATTCAGAATTCACCTTCGCAGCAACAGTTTCATCTATAGCTAAACCCGGGAAAGAAAATCTAACTCCTCCAAAAACAAAATCCGATTCCTTAACCCTGCGGGCAAGATCATTTGCAAAAAAGCATTCATTTATAGAACAAACCTGAAACACCATAGCAATTATTATGACAAAACCAATTAACCTGCTCGCTGATTTTAATGCCATTTTCTCCTCCTTTTTTTAGTCACCTGTTTCATAAGCCACATATTCAGCCATAGCCCCGGCTTGGCCTAACCTTCTTTCCTCCTCGGTGCCTATTATCCAAAAATCATCTCCGATAGTTAATTTCATATCTAAAAGGACAGCTGTCGCAGCATTGATGACAATACGCCCTGCCTTACCGGATGTAACAGCTCCGACGAGATAAACATGGTCTACAGGAATAAACTTCTTAAATAGGACAATAGCTTGCCCAAGCGCTCTGCCTAAATCTTTAAACACCTGCTCTACCTGCGGGTCCTGGCCCAATCTTGCTATTAAGCTCTCTAAATTCGGCCGCCGAGAACCTGGGTTATGATCCAAATCAGATACGCCTTCTTTCAAAGCAAAATTGTAAACACCATCCTGCCCTAAAATCTGCTGAGTTACTCCCGGTATCATCAAATCCGTGTGCACAGGCGCATTTGCATCCAGATTTAATATTGCCTTGGAGACTTCAAGTAAAAGACCGCTTATTATCCCACTTGCGTCAAGATAACCACCGCCTACGCTGGTACCCAGCGGCAAAGCTAAGACATTCTTTATGCCGGGGTTTTTAAACATCGCAAGAAGCGCAGCGGCATCGCCGTCATTTACAACTACAGGATCTCTTATTAAACCATACCTCTCTTTTAGAAGCTCGCCGATACCTTCTACATATTGTCTAAATTCTTCATCCGTTAAAGAACCGTCAAGCTTTTCTCTACGCGCAGCAACTCTACCGTTAGCAACAGCAGCTCCCCAGCTTACCCCTATAGCTTTAATATCAAGGGAAGCAACGCCTAAATCAGCAGCCTCTTTAATTAATCTCTTCATAAGCTCCAAATCAACAAAAGGATCTATCTGCTCCTCTCCGCTTTCATCGGTTATTATCAGCCTATCTGCTGTACCTTTCCCAAACAGTTCATCAACTCTGCTCTTGAAATCCGATAGTTCTTTCTTATTACCATAGATATTTCTTAAGAATCCTGCCCTTTCGCTTAAAGCGCTAACTGCCTCGCTACTGTCTTTGGATGACAAACTTTCAAGCGCCACGCAGAGACGGCCAAAATCAATATTTGTAAAGACAACATCCATATATTGTTCGCCGCTAATATCTCCCATACGTGCTTTAAACTCCCTCTCATATACTGACATAGAACCTGCTGCGGAATTAAGATTAATGGAAAACTTGCTGTCAGAACCTCCCTGATCATATCCTAAAGTATAGCCGTCCATTCTTGCGCTTTCAGTGACATGAGAAGTCACTTCATGAATATCAGAATCTTTTTGTATAACCCCATCGCCCAAACATATAAAACATCTCTCTCCGTGAACCTCTTCAATATAATCCGAAAGAGCTATCAAATAGGGCGTATTTTCAAACCTACTTATTATATCCTCTGTCAAAGATGAATCTTCTCTATTGCTTGATATCGCCACTTCAACAGGGCCATAGATAGCAATGCCGCTGACTATTATTGCCTCGACATATTTTTTGATCTCGTCAACTGAAACAGGCTCGCTTCCTGTTAAACTATCGACACGCGGGATGGAAAGAGTAATCTTCTTAGATATTCCATCGCCTAAAGACCCATTTTTAAATACTATACTGATCTCTTCGACAGAGTCAGGATTTTTTTGCACAAAATCATTTATTCTTGCTTCCACCTCAGGAAGATAAAGAGACGTACTGGAATGGACCCGCAGCCAGTTATCCAATACTGTATAAAGCTTATCACAAGTCTCTATTTGAGTCGAAATATCTGCGCCATCGGTTATTTCCTGAATCGCATCATTTATATATCCCTTTAAAAACTGCAACTGGCTATCATCGAGAATTATAGCCCCTGTACCTATAAGCTGCGGCCTTACCAATCTCTCATATTGCTCTATCCAAGTTAGCGCCATTCTCCAGCGCGTCTTTGTGTTAACGGAGCTATTCGGAGCATCATACCAAAGTATAGGGGTCTCTTTAATACTGTAACCACCATTCAAAGCATGCAACATCATTTCGGTATCAAAAGTAAAACTACCGTCTTGGTTTTTATCTAACGTATCCTCTAATACATCCCGTCTATATGCTTTAAATCCACACTGGGTATCCTTTACCTGCTCCATTAACGGTAAAAGTAAAAATCTCTTCTTAAGCAGAGTAATCGGCCGGCTGATTGATTTTTCTTCATCCGTTTCACCGGGTAAAGAAACCGCTCCAGGAACAGCGCGAGAACCTATTGCAACTCCATATCCATCTTCTAGTACAGCCTTAAGTAAATTACCTGTCTGACGTAAATCAACACTCAAATCATCATCGGTATAGATAAAAACATCGGAAGGATTATCTTCCCTGATAAGCAGCTTAAAAGCCTCTATAATTGTTTCGCCTTTGCCTTCTATTTCACTAAGACCCAAAAATCTTACCTGCCCCTCAAGAATATTTCCTAAAGCAACCTGCTCTGCCGCAATACGTTCAATTGGCTCCTGACCCCTCAAATCAGGAGAATGGTCTGCAATAACCAGCTCCCAGGTGATAACATCTTTATAGGGAGCAAATAAATCGTTCAATTGGGCAATCTTTTCCCGCAATGAATTTTCTGCAACTTCCTGATCCTGCGCAGGTACTTCATCTTTACTTTGAATACGTGTTGCTCCTTTCTTATAGATAGGATGCAGAATAGTTATTTTACGCGTTTGGCCGCTTGCTCTAAGCTCTTCGGCCAACTGTTTCACATAAGCAAACGACTCACCGAACAACACCTGCGTCTTAGCAAGTTGTTCAGGAGTTAATGTAGTTCCAGGAGGAGTTGTAATAAGACCTTGATATACCGACTTTACCCTCCTTAAGACACAGTCTTTATCAAAACTGCCGTCAATAAAAATATTGGTGTTACCCAATAACACGAAAATAACCAAACATATTATTCCTACTTTAGAAATTTTACATTTTTTTAAATCATCCATAATAAACCTCCGCTATTATCTACCTAAAACTTCTCTTAGCTTTGCATCCGCATCTGCCTGATAACCGCTACCATAAACATATATTTCATTGCCTATTTTTATAATAGTAACTCCGGAGAGATTAGTCCCGCATACCAAACCGCCTTGCGCAAACACTCTAACATTTTCTGACTCTATCGTAAGAACATCTCCACCGTCAGCTAAGTAAGATGTATTTGTACCAAATTGCTCCTCGCTTATTCCTACGCGAGGCGTTAATTCTATCGCGGGATTGTTTATAAACACAAAACGCTGAAGAAGAGGATCAGCTATAAGACCATTTACTATATTTTTAACATTGCCATCATAGAGAATTGGAACAACTACAAGTGTTTTATTATCATCGTTATATGCCACAACTACTTTCTCTAATCCAGCCACATGAATTCGCGTGGTTGCATCATCGGAAGCTAAAATAATATTGCTGCCACTAACATTCTCTAACGTTACATTTCCTGGATCTACAACCCTTATTACATTACCATTGCTATCTATTTCTTCGTTGGTCCATCTTCCTCTCAAACTTCCCAGATCAGACCATCTGCTTAAATAAGGCACCATTCCTAATCCTAAAGATAAGGAGTATTCCGGCACAGGAGCATTCAATACTGTTATATAATGAGCCTGATTCTGAGCAAAATATTCATATGCTTCTTCGATAGCGCTCTTAACATCAAGTTCATCAAGCGCTGCAAGCGGACTGATACCTTTTTCAGCAGAGACACGCGCTATTACTGCCCGCATCTCCTGAATTCTCTGATAATATTCGGGGGCAAACTCCTGATAAGCTTTAAGCCATGTTGAAATCTTTCCTGTAGCCTTCCCAGAATTCCAAAGAGCACCTTGTTCGGTAAGCAATGTCGCTTCATCTAAGGGAGGCTTCTCGCGGAAACCGCTCGCTGTATAAACATCATCCACAAACGGATTTGACTCATCGCGAGGTAATATTTTAATATGCCCCATATTCGTATTCGGCTCTGTAGGTTTTATCCCCAAAGCAGATAAAGCCGGCTCTAAAGAAGCCAGGGTCTCTAAATTATCAAATGCCTCCTCAAGCTCATCTAAATCTTCGAAATCATGGTCAGTAGTCATAAATGAAACTACCACTTCCTCTCCATAAACCTCAGCCAGTATCGCAAGTGTTAATGCCACACAGGCAAGAGTATTTGCATTGCTAGGCTGGTCAAAAATATGGTCTGAGGAGATGGTTCCTGAGGTTGCAGCTCTTACTTTATCTATTATATCCTGGGTAGTAATCATAAATATTTCTTTCCCGTCCAGGCTGGCTCTTGTAATTGAATCAACTAAATTGGTTTTGCCGCCGAATACATTCAATGGCTTTGGTATACCGTATTCTCCCTGGGTGCTAAAAGGAAAACCACGGCTTCCGGCAGGCCCTATCGGTATAACTCTTACAACTTGTTTGTTTTCACGCGCTTCTTCGATGATAACAGAGACTGCTCTTTTTATTGCCTGTTGCTTGCTGACATCTAATTTTCCAACAGCCCGGGATAACCAGCCGCGGGAGAATATCGGAAAATCAACTGCTAAGCTGCGAATATTAGAGATAATTGTTGCTTCGTCTTCTAAACTAAGGCTTTCAAGATACGAAGAAAGCGTATCTATAATACTGCTCTCTACTGCTGCAAGTTCTGCTCCTACTAGAGTACGCGAAGACTGAATCTGTTCAAGAATATCCTGTTTTGCCTGATATCGTGCAATATCAAGAGCAACATTTTCTCTCCAGAAAAGCACGTCATCTTGTTCATAACCATATCTCAGGATTACATCCGCGCCATCCGGCTTTAATGTATCTCTCTGCTGGATATCCCGCTCCTGATGAAACTGCTTGGCAGCAAATTCATTAAGGAAATAGCTCTCAGTAAAAGTTTTTCCCAGTGGATGTATTACGTCTCGTAAAAGACGACGAGATACTCTCTGGCTGGATTCCCTCTCCGTGAGGGTTACAGTAAAGTCAATAAGCACAGGTAAATCAATGCCATGTTGTGCTAACGGCCCATCGAATATTAAAACATCAACCTTGCTGTAATCCACAATTTCTTTACTGTCGGGATTATAAACTTCTTCTCCGTTTCTGATTGCATCTAACTGAGCCGGTATCAATTCCCATAGATACATACCATTACCGCGCATTTCCTCACTATCTTCATCTATTGTCTCTTTACTACCGTCATCTTCAAAAATAAGGTCATAAGGAAAACGAGTTACATAGCGAAATCCTCTCGCCAGCATATTTTTCTCTATTGCTATCTTTTCAACATTCATATCCGCCTCTTGCAATGCCAGACGAAGCAGCTGACAGAATGTGCTTTTTCCTCCACCCTGTGGCCCTATAGCCGAAAGAATAAAAGGCCCCTTTCTATCTTCAAGTGGTGTGCTTTGTATTTTATCGACAATAGCCATTACTAAATAACTATCAAAGATTGCATGTTCTAAGAAGTCAGTAACCGCAGCCAAGCCGTCTAAAGCAACATGCAATGCATATTCTCCATACTCAGGAGTTATCGGCTTCTCTCCCCGCTGTATTCTCTGTAGATTTTCCTCTTCGGTCTCCTGTCGTATTCTTATTATATCCTTGGCAAGTATTCCTAAAAGAGCAACATCCTCTTTAAATTCACCGGATAGGATGTAATTAAGCATTCTTTCTACGGCTTCATCTTCAGAAATACTCTTGGCTTCAATTTGTTCTCTAAGCTCGAATTCCTTGTCGTATAATTCGCGTACAGCTTCATCGTTGACTTGATAACCTCGATGCGAAAATTCTGATAATCCTTCTGGCTCATAGTTGCTATGGGGTAAATAGACAGGGTTTCCGTTATGATACGTTACTGCATCTTTGTTAACTCCACAATTAGTGGGAGTATAACTGAATAAATATCTAGATGCTTGCGATATATCTCTCATTATTTGTCCACCGACAACGATTCTCCCCTCCTGCATCATAGTATTTATCTTATCAGTAATCTTACCTACATCCAGACAGCCTACTTCTATTTCTGCCCTGTACCAAGCTAATAGCTCATGGCCGTTGTAAATGCGGGGATGATCTTCATATGCTTGGAGTATCGCTTTAAGGAGGGTATTCTTGGCAACGCCCATAGTGTCAAAAGTAGGATCATACTCATCTAAGAGCACAGTTAGTTCAGCAAAGGGATCTTCAGCAGATTTCGCCTGTTCTATCTTTTGAAGAAACTCATTCCGCTTGGATTGATAATCAGGATTGAGTATATAATCCTGTAAAAATGTCTTTTGATATTGCCGAATAACGGTTTGAGCTAATACATCAGGATTATTTTTATACTGCTCATATAATGCTTTAGTTATATGGACATAGGCAAAAATATCATTTCCTTTATCACTCTTACTCTTTGCAATAACACTTTTCCCATTGATAATTGCCTTATCCCCGAAATCTAACCAACTAACAACTTTTCTGCCGTCTTGTAAATCGTAACTAAGAGAATCCCCTTTATCATCAACCTTAAAAAGAACCCTTCCATAATTCAAAATATGTAAAAGCAAGCCATATTCACCATCTGAGACTCCAAGAGCCTTTAACCTCTTTACTACAGCCTGCTTAATTTCTGGAGTTAATTCAATTAATTCACCATTTTTATTAGCCTTTAATTCTTGAATCTGGTCATAGCTAAGTAATTCTCCGCGGGTAGGTTGAGAATAAATAGAAGTTTGTATCCAACTGTCTTTGACTCGACGAGCAACAATGTTGACATCGAGGGAAGCTGTAAATATATCAGGAATACTGCATGTGATTAGGATAGAAGAAATTACAAATAAAAAGATACTTGATCTTTTAAACCGGTCTTTCATTATGCCCCCTTAATTACTAATTTAACGCCCCTCTCTTTTCCATTACCCTATGTATCTAATATATTTATAACATATATATATAATGTCGTCAAATTTTAAAAGTACGCACTTTTATCCTGTTTGACACTCTATTTTTACCCGCTAAAAATCAGGGAATAGCGCGAATTACGGTACGCCAATCTATATTTTCAGCTACCTTTACTCCTTCTATCGTATATACAATCTCTCCCTTGTATACAGGCCCTCTATAAATTCCATCATTCCCGATTGGTAAATCTGGGTCTATTGTTTCCACAGCTACCTTAACCATCCCGCCTTCTACCTTTACGCCTAACGGTGTAAACATTGGATGTATTCTTAGCTCCCATTGCAGCTTTAAATTCTCATCGAACACCTGGATTTGACCTATTTTGTTTAAAGCCACTATTTTATTCCCAGCTGTCATACTTATATCAATAAGCTCCGATTTATAATTTTCCAAATACCATTCCCTAGAAATAGGCACTTCCTTTACTTTAAATTCTATCCCAACTCCTGCTCTATATAACGGCACTTTTACCGTTCTATTATAAAGTTTATAAAGTTCATAAAGCTCGGGCGTTACTGAAAATACGATTTTCCTTTCATCTTTCATATAGTCAGCAGATAGAACATGCCTGCCCTCAAGACGTATTTCATTTTTTTCGATTAAAGAAAGAGAAGATCTTGAAGGGATACCCGACCCATACGTAACCCAGTGAGCACTGTATTCACGCCAAGAAATTACTGTTTGATCATCTCTGGATGAAATTATCAAACTGTGCTCTCTATCTTCCCCTCCTCCTTCATCATCTACACCAGCCGGCAAAGTATTGCTATCAGGCCAACTTATACCGAATTCAATATTGCTACCTTCCTGAACCAACGAATAACCATATATACCAGATTTTTCAACAATTATTTTACGGTTCGCTATATGCATCTTGACGCTTTCCCAAAATTCTGCATCCTGAAAATACTGATACGGCGTCTCTGTAAAACCTTTGAAATTTTTATCCTCACCCCTAAGCTTTCCCTCCAGTTCATCAACACTCACCCATTCGAAACCCTGAACTTCATCGCCCAACCTCTCAGTTAACGATTGTTTTTCAGCCTCCGAAATACGATACACAAAAAGCTTGGAGACTTCATAGTTATAAACTGGAGTTTTTACCCCATCTATTTCCTTTTCTGGTTGATGATATTGAAAAATATTGTCCTGATATCCCTTCTCCCCTATATCAGACCTGCCGATTTTAAAGAAGATACGGTCATCAATTAGCCTCAGGTTCTCTGGATTTGGATTAATAAGCAGCTCTTCTCCAATTTCTCTAAGAGCACCTTCCCTAAAACCTTCATTCGTCCTCAGATGCCCGCCCAGTATCTCCCACATAGAAGGAAACTGAGCTTTATCAGCAGCTCTTTGAGTGATTAACACATTCCCTGCTTCATCTACTATCAACACGTGAGAATTTGCATGCCAGAGCGGCTTATCTTGATTGTGGATCTTTTTCCCATCCCAGAGATAACCCGTTTCAATCGAAGCGTTTTCTCCATCAACATTCCAGACATCAAAAAACTCCTCTCCTATAAGGCTATTCGCCACAAGATGGTTGACTAATTCACGCACTTCTTCCTGACGGGATATCCCAAGAGCTTTTTGTAAAGAAAAAAGGTCCAGTTTCCCGACTTTATCGGTGTAATATTTTACTTGCTCTATTACTTCCGGTAAAAATACATCCCCGGATACACTCAAAGAACCTTTAAAATCAACTAATCCAAGTCCTTCAAAAATCTTCAATGTAGAATACGGACCACCGCCAACCCAGTTAAAGTCTGAATATTGCTTATCCCGATAAGGCGCCGTATTGCCTACACTTACAATCTGCACCCCTTCAATTCCAGTTACAGGCTGATCATTACCTCTCTCTGAAAATTCATCTCCCAGATATAAGACACTCATCACCTTCGAACCTATATAGTCACTTAAGGCACTACGCTTGTCCCTGCCTTTATTTATATCAATACTTCCAAACCCTCCTTTACGCAAATTAAATCCCTTCGCAATATCCCTAATTGCAGCTATTATATTGCCTCTTATATCTATATCTATTTTTCTCCCATTGATTTCTATCTCTCTGGGTAGAATTTTTAAAGCTATCTGGACGCCGTCGCGCACTTCAAACCAGGGAAAGGTTACATTTGAGGGAATCTTATCCGTATACTGTTCTACAAAATCAGAATTAAGCATAGCAATACTAATTTCTTCCCCATCCAGCCAGCTTAAATCAAGATTCCCCTTAAATCCTGCATCTGCAAATCGTTTCTTGAACTCAGCATTAAAGTATTTTTTCAAAGCACTTATAACATCTTGGTATTCTACTCCTGCTGCCTGGGCTTTGTCCTTTAACCAGCCAATCACTTTGCCTTTATTGAAAACATCGTTTATTTTATCTAAAATTGCCTGCTGCTCAACAGGTGTAATCGCTCCTGCTAAATTATAATTAGAATTAACATCATTAACTATATCACCAGGGCTGGAATATGTCTGATTTTGAATCTCAAGAGATTCTCTACCGTTGTTATCATAAGTAATTTTTAATGCTCCACCATTAAAATAAACCGTAAGATTCTCCATTTTAGCAATATCTAATCCTTTCCCTTTAATATAGTCTCTCAACGGCTCTATAAGACGCAAAGTCTGAACAGCCCGGGAATTACCGGAAATCAAAACAACTTCTGTTTTACTTAGCATTTGGTAAAGAGCATCTAATTTCTGCTCCTTATAAGCATGCAACCGCCAATCTTGAAGATTATTGGCCTCACTGATGCCGGCCATTTTCTTAGGCAAGAATGTATCATCTATATCCATAGCTATCACAGGTGTGCTTCCATTAAGTTTATCTTTAATAAATCCAACTGCATCATCTACTGCCAGCGGCAGAATTCCCAAAACGCGCAGGTATTCCCAGCGGTAATCTATATTCTTCTGCGCCTGGGAGAAGTTATATCCGGCTAAGTTTTCATCCTCTGAATCATGAAAAGACTTATCTTTAACAGCATCATAATTATATTGTTTTAAATATTCGGGGTGCTTTGCCACCAATTCCTCCCACTCTGATTTATCCCGGACAAATTTATTAATTGCTTCAGTGTAAGGCACAGAAATTATGTTCCTTGCCAAGGCAAGGTGCCATATATCATCTTTTCTTATGCGTAAGGTAGAAATCCATTCATCGGGACGGATATTTAAAGTTCTCCTACCATTTTCTATGGGTATCGATTCATAAAATACGCGGCTTATTACAGTGCCAAAAGCTTCGAATTCTTTATCTTGTCCTATAAATTCAAGCTCAACGCCTCTTAAATCACTCTCCATGATTTTAGTGTTTTTCTTTATTGTCAAACCTTCTTCCCCGACTTCTAACTTCACATCTTTAAGAATAACCCCTTCTTCAATAGTCAGCTTGCCATTACCATAAATCTCTACATTTTCAAGATAAACGCGGTCTGGATTTGTGATGTCTATTTCAACAGCACCTTTAACAACAAGAGCGCCTAAATCAGCGCTATTATTTTCAATTCCCAGGAGCGCACGCACCTTCTGACGTGCAAGACTGGATCTATCAGCTACGATTGCGGAAAGTAAATCATTAGTTTTTTTGAGATTTCCGATATCTTCCCAGATACCGAGAGTAGAATCTTCTGATTTTATATCCGCAGCTGCAAGATCAATAGCATACATATACTCTCTGCCTACATTCTTTGTAACAACAGCCCTGATATTCCACCAGTCTGCTAATTTGGCAATAACATCTCCCGATACGCCTTCTATTTCCGGCAAACTGGCAATTACACCGCAGCCTATAAAAAAACCTTTGATTTCATTAAAAGCTTTTTCTTTTTCTTCTGTTGTGCCTTGAAGGTATTTCCCTAATCCAATCTTAAGCCATTCTATATCCTCTGTAAAATGCCCCTGAGACATAGTCTGGAAAAAGCTTACTGCAAGATTGTCTAATGTCTTCTCTGAATCCTGAAACATCTTAATATTTGATAATTCTGTATATATGGAAGCAACCGTATCTTTATTAAGCAAAACAGTAAAGGCATTTTTATATACCGCCCCTTCTCCTTTCTCATAAGCAAATCTTGCGATATCAGCCAAATCTTGAATCTTCTCAGCAAATCCTGAAACTCTTCCTTCCTTTACGGCAAATACACCCAACTCCCGTATCTTATGTTCCTCAACAATACTGCGGAAATGCTCAAAAGCATGACCATTAATAGCAGCGGCGACTTTGCTCCAATCTTCATTTTCTCCAATTAATTCTCCTATTTTTTCCTTCTCCTCATCATTCAACAACTCTACTTTGGCACCTGATAGAATAACCTTTGCATCTTTTGGGATTTCATTAAGGTCTTTACCGTTCCAGTTCATAGCCCCGGGGAGAAGGAAATTATCGCTGGCAATCCAGGCAAGATAGTCTTTAGCAAATCCTTCTCTCCCTTCCTCAAGCATTTGTAATATTGAAAAACCCATCGGCACTTGCAGGTCTTTAAATACTTTTCCGCCGGGCAGGGTAACAACACCGTTATAACCATAAGCAAGCGTAGATATGCCAGCGCGGGTTTTAAATCCACCGTCGGAGATAAAAATTGAATATACATCTTTATCTGTTACATTTACATCACCTGGAAAAGACTCTGCAACAAGGCCTAAAAATGCCGGGAAATCATGGTTGCGCTCACTCTGGGTAAGAGTGTTGAGGTAATATTCCAGGTTATCCCTATATTCACTTACAATTCTTGCATTATCTTGCTCGTAAATCCAGGCCATCCCCATACCAGGCGTAGGTTTATCAAGGACTATCTCTCTCACCTGGCCAAACACGCGGACATGATATTGCCCGGATTTTATCTGGGCAGCAACTTCCTGCTGATAGGCTAAGAACTCCGAAACCCAGACAGTTAATCTGGTCCTACGGCATGTAAGTTCAGCGGTTTGCGGGAATATACTCAGAGTAGAAAAGACTAAAAAACCTACTAATAATAACCGTATCGGAAATTTAAACTTTTTCATCTCGCCACCTCCATTTTTTCTAAATCCAACCTTCTCCTATTGTAATTATCGCATATTCAAGATATTATATCAAATTTAAAATATGGGGGTAACGAATTGACTCACATTAAATGTTACCCAAAATAACTTTCAAAGGTATCCCAAAGGTATCGTTGACTCATAATTCATGTTACTCGAAAATATAGCCTCAAAAGGAGGCTATAGAGATGAGTCCACGGGCCCGTATGGAATATCTGGAAACAATATACCTAAGATACAAAAGGGCAAGAAAGAAAGATAAGACTGCTATACTCAATGAGTTTTGCTTAAATTGCAGTTACCACAGAAAACACGCAATAAGACTTTTAAATAATTTTAGACGTTTTACTAAACCAAAACCTAAAAAACGTGGTAAGCCTTCCAAATATAACAACCCTGCTGTAATTGAACCTCTCAAACACATATGGCTGACAGCGAATCTATACATTGTGCGTGACTTAGTCTCGCACAGTCTCGCAATAATTCCCCTTTGGCTTCCTTCCTATGCTCAGGAATACGGCGATCTAAAGCTTGATCTGATTAAAACGCTATCAAGTGTATACATTGTGCGTGACTTAGTCTCGCACAGTCTCGCACAACTTGGATTTAGCACTGGAGAAAAAATTAGTTGCTGGCAAAACTATTAAGCGTTATGATGCCCCCAAGACCCCTTACCAGAGGGTGCTGGAATCACCTTACGTTAAAGCTGCTGTGAAACGTTGTCTCAAGGTGCAATTTGAAAACTTAAATCCTTTTAAATTAAGAAAGGTTATGGAGAGTAAACTTAAGACCATCTTTCGGGTGCTGAATTCCAAAAAACCTTTAGTCACGATACCTGTTTCTTCTTTACTCCAGGGTAACATTTATTAATGAGGCATTAGGTTATTTGAAAAGATAGGTAACAGTATTAATGAAGAGTAAAAAGTTCATAAAGTTGAAAATAAAGAATCAGAATTTACTCTTCTTAGAAGAATTTTGTTTGTAACTATTCTACCTCTCCCAACTTCCACCCCTTGGGTGTGCAAAGTGAAAAAAATACCTTTTCGTCCACCCCTGGGGTGGACGAATGGTTAAAGATAACTCGCTATGTTTTCGAAAAAAGAATATGAAAATGTTACCTAACTTAAATATTATTACAAAAATGTGGGATTAGATTTTCGGGGGGGGGGTGCTACTCCCCCAACGGAATGAGAATATCCAAATTCACAGAATTATTCTCCAAAAATTTCCTGATACCAATGCATCAATATCTCTAAATTGGGATTTAATTCCTCAGGCTCAATAAGCGGGATTTCTCCTTCATAAATGCAACCTTTTGTCCCATCTATAGTTATAATATCACCTTGTTTATACTCTTCACCTGCAAGATAAATAGTATTTGTTTCTGTATCTATTTTCTCTAAAGCAGTACAACCTACAACAGCAGGGATGCCGCGTATTCTTGCCTGTATTGCTGCATGCGGAGTTATTCCCCCTACCTGAGTAAGAAAACCATCGGCGTAATATATTGCTAAATCAGTTGGATAAATTTCCGGCTTCACCAGAATTACAGATAACCCCTGCTCTTTAAATCCTTTGGCAGCTTCTAAAGTTAATGCAATCACTCCCGTAACTGCCCCACTCGATGCACCGATACCTCCTGCAATCGGACTATTTGTAAAAGTGGGTGAAATATAGGGACGAGAAAGTCTTTCTTTCAGTTTCTCTAAATCAATCCTATTAAATAATTCTTCCTTGGTTAACATTTCTTCATTTACCATATCTACCAAAGCTTTAACCTCTGCCTCAGGATTTAAAATTGCATCCCTCGTTTGCAATATCCACACCTTCCCATCTTCAATCACTCCCTCGATATCCTGAACATATCCGAATTCTTTCTCGATTCTCTCGGCGTATCCCTTTATCTCGGCAATTATCTCTTCAGAAATTCCGCT
>CAZAPE010000036.1:0-2081 GCA_964487065.1 uncultured Planctomycetia bacterium
TGATTCCTTGAAAATTAAAATACCAAAGGAAATGATTTATAAACGGTTAGGGTACCGCGACTTTATATCTGATATTTCGTCTCAACAAAAAAAGGAGTTCGATAATTATATAGATGAAGGCTCTCTTTTGCTGGATTTAAAAGCAGGGGTATTGATAATATCAATTAAGGAGAAAGATTTGCAAAAAGTTGGATTTATAAACGAAGTTAGTTTTGAAAGTAAAATTTTAATATCTTTACTCACAGGCTGTAAGGAGGCTATATTTATGGCTGTTACGGCAGGCAGCAGGATCATCGAGGAAATTAAGAGTTCCGGGGGTAACGATTTAACCAGGTCGGTTGTATACGATGCTGTTGCAAGTGAATCTGTGGATACTTCACTAAATTGGCTTTGCGATTATTTTAACCAGGAGTTATCCCGCGAAAACAGGTGCCTTACTACCAGGCGAATCTCCTGCGGTTATGCGGATTTTAAAATTGAGAATCAGATTAAAATATACAACATATTACAGTTAAATCGCTTAGGTGTTAGTATTACAGAAAGATTTATTCTTAATCCCGAAAAATCGGTTACCGCTGTTTACGGTGTTGAAGGGGTATAATTGTGAATGAAAAAATAAAAAAAATTCTTAAAAAAAGAACTCTCATTCTTGATGGGGCAACCGGCACAATGCTGCATAAAAGAGGTATGCCTAAAGGAGTGGCTCCTGAAAAATGGTGCCTGGAAAATAAAAATATTCTTCTTTCTCTGCATTGCGATTACATAAAAGCCGGTGCGGATGTAATTTATACCGCTACATTCGGCGCCAATTGCAAGAAAATGAAGCATTATGGTATCTCGAATATAACTTCTCTAAATAAAGAGTTAGCCTCTATAGCAAAAAAGGCCTCAAGAGGCGAAGTTTTAGTGGCAGGGGATATAGGGCCTTTGGGCGAATTTGTAAAACCATTCGGAAGTTTAGATTTTGAAGAGGCGGTTTTGATATTTAAAAAGCAGGTAAAAGGACTTCTTTTGGCAGGTGTGGATTTATTTGTCATTGAAACAATGATGGATATACAGGAGGCAAGGGCTGCTCTTCTGGCAGTTAAAGAGATGTCGGATAAATTTACCATGGTTACAATGACATATCAGAAATCCGGCTCTACGCTTAACGGAAACGACCCTATAAGCTCTTTAATAACTTTACAAAGCCTTGGAGCAGATGCGATTGGATGCAATTGCTCCACTGGGCCCTTAGATATGATTGAGGTTATCTCAAAAATGAATCTCTATGCAAAAGTGCCTCTGATAGCAAAACCAAATGCCGGGGTGCCTAAATTTTTGAATAATGAGGCTGTTTTTGATATGTCACCTGATGAGTTTGCAGTTTTAACTGCGAAGCTTGTTTCTAAAGGAGCCTCTATAGTTGGGGGTTGTTGCGGAACCACACCTTTGCATATCGAAGCAGTAAGAAAGAAGATATCAAAAAATAAAAAAAGTTCTGCCAATAAAAAACCTCGAAGCCTTTTAAGCTCTGCAAGAGGATTTATTGATATTCAAAAAAGTAAAAGTCTTGTAATTGTTGGTGAGAAGATAAATCCCACAGGCAAAAAAGAGATGCAGAAGGAGCTTTTAAACGGCAGTATGAATATATTGCGTAAACTTGCCAGGCTGCAGGAATCACAAGGAGCCAGACTGCTTGATGTAAACGTTGGCGTACCCGGTATAGATGAAAAGAAAACTATGCTTGGGGCTATTTCGGTATTGTCCGTTATCACAGATTTACCTCTTGTAATTGATTCCTCAGATACAAAAGTAATTGAAGCGGCTTTAAGGTTTTATCCCGGCAGGGCATTGATTAATTCAATAACAGCGGAAAAAAAGAAACTGGATTCCTTGCTTCATCTGGCAAAAAAGTACGGAGCAATGTTTGTAGCCTTGCCGTTGTCAGGGAAAGAGATACCTCTTACTTTCGCTAAACGTAAAGCCCTTATAGAAAGCATAATCAATAGAGCCAAAAGCTTTGGTTTAAATAAAAATGATATAGTTGTAGATGCTCTTATTATGGCTGTATCATGCAATTCTAAAGCTGCTATTGTTTC
>CAZAPE010000036.1:2091-14222 GCA_964487065.1 uncultured Planctomycetia bacterium
CTCGAAACAATAGAATGGTGCAGTAAAGCGCTAAAAATTAATACTATAGGCGGAGTTTCTAATGTTTCTTTCGGGTTGCCGCGCAGAGACCTGCTTAACGCTTCTTTTATTAAGCTGGCAAGAAAGAAAGGCTTAAAGTTGGCAATAGCAGATCCTGTTAATGCGGGGACAGTTGATAATAAATCAGCGGAAAATATTTTGCTTTCTAAAGATAAAGGCGGTTTAAGGTTTATCAAGCGTTATGCAGGTACTATTTCAAAAAAAATAACCGTTGCCAAAACTGTTCAGTCGCATGAGGAGCTTATTGGGCAAGCTATTTTAGATGCTAACAAAGAACAGATAGAGTCGCTTATCAAAGAGGCTCTTGATAGAGGTGTTGGAGCCTATGAGCTAATGCAGAAGATTATGACTCCGGCCATTGTAAAGGTGGGAGAACTTTTTGAGAAGAGAAGTTATTTCCTGCCGCAGCTTATAGCAAGTGCTGAAACGCTGAAAAAAGGGTTTAGCTATCTTGAAAGGTTTATAAAAAAAGATGATTTGAAAAAAGCACAGAAAGCAGTGATAGTTTTTGCAACTGTCGAGGGCGATATTCATGACATAGGCAAGAATATTGTTACCCTTATGCTTAATAATCATGGGTTTAAGATTATTGATCTTGGCAGGGATGTTTCTGCGGAAAAGATTGTTAGGGCAATTAAGGAATACCGTCCTGATATAGTAGGACTTTCAGCTCTTATGACAACAACAATGGTTAATATCAAGGATGTGATTGATCTGGCAGATAAGCAGGGTTTGAGCCCGAAGTTTATGGTTGGAGGGGCAGTTTTGAATCAAAGGTATGCTGCTTCTATCGGAGCAGAATATGCAAAAGATGGAGTTAGCGCTGTAAAACTTGCAGAAAAACTGTGGAAGTCTTTATCATAATAACATTTGCGTAGAAGTTTCTTTTGTTTTTCCTTCTTTTTTTAGATATTAGAGTATTTTAATGATGGAAATTAAGTTAACTATTGCTATAATAATAACGAAATTTAGATCTTTAAGGAGGTAATAATGCAGGTAGATGTTAAAATTCCAGACGCTGAAGGCGTAGAAGAGTTTATTTTGACATACTGGCATTATAAAGAAGGAGATTTAGTAAAGAAAGGAAGTGATTTACTGGAGGTTGCATCAGAGAAAGCCATTTTTAATATACCATCTCCGGTTGAGGGAAAATTAATTTCAATAAAATTCCAGGAAGGAGATACGCTGAAGGCAGAAGATGTTGTAGCAACAATTCAAAAATGCGAGGTGAAATGATGAAAGAGATTATAGAGTTGCTTGAAAAGAATGCTAAATTAAATGCGGAAGATATTGCAAAGATTCTTAAAAAAGATATCAAATCTGTAAAAAAGACAATAGCCTCTCTTGAGAAAGATGGGATTATACTGGGTTACAAGGCTATAATTAATGAGTCTAAACTGAAGGGCTTAAAGCCTGTTAGAGCAATTATAGAGGTTCAGGTTACACCACAGAGAAATCAAGGTTTTGATTATATAGCCGAGAGAATCTATAAATTTTCAGAGGTTAAAACTTGTTATCTAGTGTCTGGGACTTATGAGTTGCTTCTGATGGTTGAAGGGGAAGATATCCATGAGGTTGCACAGTTTGTCGCTGAGAAGCTTGCGCCTCTTGAGGGGGTTCGCGGAACAGTGACGCACTTTTTTCTTAAAAAATACAAAGAGGATGGAATTGTTTTTGGATCAAAGAGTGAAAGTCATAGAATGAAAATCTCATTATGAAGATAAAGGTTTCAAAAAAAGTAGAGAGTATTCCGCCTTCAGGTATACGGGAGTTTTTCGATCTCGTATTGGGTATGAAGGATATTATATCTTTAGGCGTAGGGGAGCCCGATTTTGTAACGCCATGGCATATTTGCGAAGCGGGTCTTTACGCCCTTGAGAAGGGGTATACTTCGTATACATCTAATCAGGGTATTCTATCTTTAAGGAAGGCTATTTCGAATCATATTAGAAAAGAGTTTTCCATAAATTATAATCCCAAAACAGATGTGTTAATTACAGTAGGTACTTCGGAAGCATACGATCTGGCTATCCGGGCTTTGATTAATCCCGGAGATGAGGTTATAGTCCCAGATCCGTCGTATGTCTCATATTATCAGGTAGCTAAACTTGCAGGGGGAAAGCCTAAATATTTGCCGACTCAAAACAAGGGTTTCAAAATCAGCGCAAAAGATTTACGTTCTGCTGTATCAAGCAGGACAAAGATGCTTGTATTCAATTATCCTTCTAATCCGACAGGAGTAACGTACAAGAGAAAAGAGTTAGAAGAGATTGCAAAAGTAGTAAAAGATAAGAATTTAATTGTGTTAAGCGATGAGATTTACGGAGATTTAACCTATGATTTTAACCATATCTCCTTTATAACTCTACCCTTTATGAGAGAGAGGACAGTCTATATAAATGGCTTCTCCAAGGCATATGCTATGACAGGATGGCGTATTGGTTATGCATGCGCAGGGAAGGAAATTATCAATGCAATGAATAAGATACATCAATATACAATGCTTTGTGCTCCAATAATGAGCCAGATGGCAGCCCAGGAGGCTCTTTTAAACGGAAAAAGCGCATGTCTTAGTATGAAGACTGAATACAAAAAGCGCCGTGAATATGTTATAAGCCGTCTTACGGATATGGGGTTGGATTTTCCTTATCCGGATGGAGCTTTTTATGTCTTTGTTTCGATAAAGAAAACAGGTTTAGATGGGAAACAGTTTGCTTATAAGCTGCTAAAACAGAAAAAAGTAGCTGTTGTTCCGGGCGTTGCATTCGGTCAGGAGTCGTATAATAAATACTACATCAGAATTTGTTATACAACAGAATTTGAGAAGCTTAAGTTAGCCTTAGACAAGATTGAACAGTTCTTAAAAGGTCTCTAAGTATGCCTTGTAAAGTCCTTATTCTCTATATAACTAAGCGTTCCGGACACCACTGTGCAGCTATTGCATTGGAAAAGGCATTTAAAAAGAACTTTCCTGATATAGAAATAAATATTGTAGATGCTTTTAAATACACGAATCCTATCTTAAATAAAATTGCTCATAAAACCTACATGCAGTTGATTCGCAGTAATCCCGATGTCTGGGAGTATTTGTATGATAATCCTGGTATTGTCCGGCGTTCCCAAAAGCTAAAAAGGCTTATTCATAAATATAATTCTAGAAAACTTTTAAGTCTTCTTGGTGAGTTTAATCCGGATCTTGTAATATGTACGCAGGCATTTCCGTGCGGAATGGTGGCCGATTTAAAAAAATACCGCAATATGAATTTGCCCATCGTTGGCGTATTAACTGATTATGTCGCGCATTCTTTCTGGTTTTACGACAATGTAGATTTGTATGTTGTTCCCGATGAGTCTACAAAGAAAAGGATGATTAAAAGCGGTATTGTGGAAGGAAAAGTTAGAGTGCATGGAATTCCAATTGCTCCTGAGTTTAATGTTGAGGTGGATAAAAAAACTATATATGAAAAATTTAATTTAAATCCGGATTTAACAACAATACTTATTATGGGCGGGGGAAGAGGATTAGGCCAGATTAAAGAGATGGTTTTTTCACTTTGTAAAATAAATAAAGAATTTCAAATGATAGTAATTTGCGGAGTAAACAAGAAGCTTTCAAAGTATTTAAAGAAAAAATCAAAAAAGATTAATAGGATGAAAAGGTTCTCAGTTTTAGAATACGCAAGTAATATATATGAAATTATGAGTATTTCAGATATTTTGATATCTAAACCTGGGGGCATAACAACAGCAGAGGCGCTGGCAAAAAACCTGCCTATGATAATATTTAATCCCTTGCCGGGTCAGGAGAAAAGCAATGCAGAATTTCTGCTTAATATAGGTACGGCTATTAGGTGTGATAATATCAGCGATTTGAGAATATTGACAAGCGATCTTTTAGAAAACAAAAACAAATTAACCGTCATGGCTCAATCTGCAGATGCATCCAAGCATCCTAATTCAGCAATAGAAATAGTATCTGATGCAATTTCATTGTTCCTGAATCATGGTTGATATCTTCTTAACCTCTGTTTATATGCTATCTGTTTCTTTAGCTCGCCTTTTGCCGCGCATTGTTCTGCTTGAGTTAGCGCAATTTCTCTCATTTTTTTATTGCCTGCTTGCTAAAAAAAGCCGTTGCGTTGTTAGGGATAATCTAAAAAAAATAATGGGGTCTGAATTTCGCTATAAATATGTATGGCGGCTTTTTAGGAATTTTGCTTTTTATTTTGCCGATTTTTTAAAATTTAGTAATAAAAAAGAAGATTTTTTTTCTACTCATATGAAAATAGATAATATTGAGATTTTAGAAGGGACTTTTAAGCAATCACAGGGCGGAGCAATTGGTCTCGGTATGCATATGGGGAACTGGGAGTTTTGTGGCGGCTATCTTTTTTATTTAGGCTACAGGACAACGGCTGTAGCTATGGATCATTCTGTAAAATATGTAGACAGATTCTTTAAACAGCAGAGAAGATGTCTTGGCATGGAAGAGTTGCCATTTAAAAATTCTTTTTTTATCTGTCAGCAGAAGTTGCGGGAAAAATTAATTTTAGGTCTTCTGTGTGACCGCGATTTTACAGGAAATTTTATTACCGCAACGCTTTTTGATCAGAAATACTATATTCCCAAAGCGCCATTTATTCTTTCCCTAAGAACGCAAGTGCCTATGTTTCTTGCTGTTACAGTAAGGGATGGATTAAGTTACCGCACTATTATAAAAGGGCCGTTTGTCTATAAATCTTTTACATTAAAAGAGATGTATGTGATAGTTTCTGATGTCACCAAGGCTATGCAGAAACATATCAAAAGATATCCTGATCAATGGTTCACATTTCAAAGATTTTGGGAAGTTCCTAAGGGTGTTGTGATTTTGTAAATTTCTGGTATAATATTTAATCAAAAGGAGAATGTTTTGGAAGACAAATTCAATGTTTCTATAATAGGCGCCGGATATGTTGGCCTTGTCACAGGTGTCTGCCTTGCGGAACTAGGCCATAATGTCTATTGCATGGATGTTGACAGTGCAAAGATAAAAAAACTTCAAAACGCAGAAATACCTATCTATGAGCCCGGCTTGGAGGAAATCCTTGCAAAAAATATAAAAAAAGGGCTTATAACATTTACAGATTCTATTGAAAAGGCAGTAAAGCACGGGTTAATAATATTTATAGCAGTAGGTACGCCGCCTATGCCCAACGGCGAAGCAGACCTTAGTTATGTAGAAAATGTAGCACGTCAGATAGCTCTTTCGATGGACTCTTATCGTTTAATAGTCGAGAAGTCTACTGTGCCTGTTGAAACAGGAGAGAAGGTGAGGCAGGCTATACAGCTTTACATAAAAAAAGATATCAATTTTGATGTTGCCTCAAACCCTGAGTTTTTAAGAGAAGGTTCTGCAATAGATGATTTTCTTAATCCGGATAGGATTGTTATAGGAGTGGATAGCGAAAAAGCAAGAGACCTCTTGAGCCGTTTATATGAGGGATTGCATGTGCCTATTATCGATACTGATATAAAAAGCGCGGAGTTGATAAAACATGCTTCTAACTCATTTTTAGCGCTTAAAATATCTTTTATAAACGCAGTTTCAAAAATATGTGAAAAAGTTGGTGCCGATGTTAAAAACGTAGCTTTAGGTATGGGTTTAGATAAGAGAATAGGAAAAGAGTTTTTAGATGCAGGAATCGGATATGGAGGAAGCTGTTTCCCGAAAGATGTTGATGCTTTTATACATATTTCAGAGATGTTAGGCTATGACTTTAATTTACTAAAAGAAGTAAGGAAGATTAATTATGAGCAGAGAAAAGGAGTTATTGAAAAAATAAAGTCTGCTCTCTGGATTATTAAGGATAAAAAAGTTGCTCTCTGGGGTGCTTCGTTTAAGCCAAATACCGATGATATCAGAGGAGCTGCGGCGCTTGATATAATAGATTTACTTCTTAATGAAGGAGCCCGCGTCTGCGTTTATGACCCTCAGGCCGCAGAGAAGCTTAAAAAAATATATAATGAAAAAATAGAGTATTCCAGCGATAAATATAAAGCTGCAGAGAAGGCAGATTGCCTTGTCCTTGCAACTGAATGGGAGGAGTTTAAAAATATAGATTTTGAAAAACTAAAATCCCTTATGCATTTAGCCTTAATTATTGACGGCAGGAATATATATGATGCAGCAGAGTTAGAAAAAGCAGGGTTTATATATGTTCCTTTCGGAAGGCCGATTCGCGGCAAGCTGACTTCCGCAAAAAATAGGTGATGATTCAGGGTGTAAAGATAAAAAAGCTGCAATTTTGCCTCGACGAGAGAGGGCGCTTATTGGAAATACTTCGTTTGGATGATGCTATATTTAAAAAGTTCGGACAAGTCTATATTACTACCATCTCCCCGGGAGTTATAAAAGGATGGCATTTTCATGAAAAGCAGACAGATACTGTTTGTTGCATCAAAGGGAGTATAAAGCTGGTAGTTTATGACCGCAGAAAAAATTCAAAAACCTACAAAAAAATAGAAGAGTTTTTCTTCGGAGATTATCATCCGATGTTAGTGCAGATACCTCCATTAGTTTGTCATGCGATTAAATGCATAGGAGAAGATGAGGCAATACTTATTAATATCCCTGACAAGCTCTATAAGCATAAGTCTCCGGATGAATATAGAATAAAATTATCAAAAGGCGGGATAAATTATAACTGGGAGGAAATAAACGGATGAAGGTTTTGCTCAGCGGTTCAACCGGACTGTTAGGCAAATATATTATGCAGGAGTTAAATAATGTCTGCGATATCGTTGCGGCCTCTCTTTGCGGCGGGGAGGGAAGCAGGTCTTGTGATATTAGAGATGAGTCAAAAGTAGAGGATTTTGTAACTAAAGAGAGCCCGGATATTATAATTCATACGGCTGCCGTAACTGATGTAGATCTTTGTGAATCTGATTTTAAGCTTGCTCATGATGTTAATGCAATAGGCACCAGAAATCTTGCCTGGAGCGCAGCTAAAAGCAAGGCACTTTTTATTTACATAAGCACAGATTATGTTTTCAACGGCGAAAAGAAAGTTCCTTACACAGAAGAAGATACTCCGTGCCCGATTAATGTCTATGGGGTTTCGAAACTCGGCGGAGAAAAATATGTTGATTATTTTACGGATAAATATTATATACTTCGTACAAGTTTAATCTTTGGCGAGGATGAAGATAACTTTGTCTACAAAGTTGCGCAGAAACTGAAGTCAGGCTCTATAATCAGCGTTGCCGGAGATCAGATCATTTCGCCTACATGCGCTTACAGTTTTGCGCAAGCATTAAGAAAGATTATAGACCCGGCAGTTGCAGGTTTAGATAAAAAATCAAAATCTTTAAATAAAATTTCTCAAAAAATGCTGCCATATGGAGTATACAATATAGTTAACAAAGGCTTCTGTTCAAGATACGATATTGCTTTAAAGGTAGCAAAGTATTTCAGTTTAAATGTAAAAAATATTGAGATTAAAAATCTTTCTGACCTGCCTTATAAGGCGCCGAGGCCGAAATATTGTGTACTCTCGCCGCAAAAGTTTCAAAACTTATCGCAGCACCAATTAAAAAGCTGGGAAGAAGCGTTGGGTGAATATTTATCAAAACTGTGAGGTGAAAAAATGAATTTAAAAGTCTACCTCAAAAAAAGAAAAGAGCTTATAGATGAATATCTTAAGGTTGTGCTTCCCCTTAAAGATAAACCAAAAAAGCTGCATGATGCGATATGGTATTGTGTTTTTAACGGGGGCAAGAGGATCAGGCCGATTGTAATGTTAGCTATTGCGGATTTAGAGCGTATGCCGCTTGATAAGGTATTGAATGCAGCGTGTGGAATAGAGATGGTTCATACAAGCACGCTCATATTGGATGATTTGCCTTCAATGGACGATGCCTTACTGAGAAGATCTAAGCCTGCGTTGCATCGCGTTTACGGCGAAGCTATAACTATTCTTGTGGCTAATATATTGCTCCTGGAGGGTGTAAACCTGATAACAAATGATTTGATGAACAAAATTTCTGATACAGAAGAGTTAAAAAATATTATTTCGGAATTAACAGGAGCAATTGGTAAAGATGGCGTAATGCAGGGACAGTTTCTCGATTTAACATTAAGTAATGAAGAGATTAAATTACGCGAAATTGAGGAGATACATAAAAAGAAGACGAGTATGCTTTTTGAAATATCCGGTAAAGTAGCTGCTGTTATTTCCGGGTTATCCCAGGATAAAATAAAAGCAGCGCATGATTATCTCTCCAATTTTGGTATGGCTTTTCAGATTAGCGATGATATCATAGCTCTTGAAAATAGACCGCAGGTTTCAGGTAAGATATCTTTAAATAAAGATAAAAGGCCAAGTTACGTTGCTGTTTGCGGTAAAAAGGATGCGCAGCGCAGGTTAAATAATTATATTAATAAAGCAGTAGAGAAGATAAAAGTCTTTAAACCGGAATCGGAGCCTTTAGTTGAATTAGCCAAAGCGCTTAAAGACAGAAAATCTTAAAGTATAATAAAAGAGCGGAATTGTTTTTCTAAAGGCCTGCTAAAAATAACTTTAAGAAATTTAAAAAAGAATATTATATGAATAAGCCTATTTTTCTTGACCGCGATGGTGTAATAAATATGGAGCCGTCGAACTTCGGTTTTGATTATATTATCGATATAAAGCACTTTAGTTTTTTACCGAAAGTGTTTGAAGCAATGAAACTTCTCATTGCCAAGGATTATGACATCTATATAATATCAAATCAGGCTGGCGTCAATAAAGGGGTATACCGAAAGGAAACTCTTGATGCAATTACGCAGTGGATGTTAGAAAAATTAGCCGCTGATGGGATACATATTAAAGGTATCAGATATTGCATACACCGTTCTGATGAAAATTGCTCCTGCAGGAAGCCAAAAATTTTATTTCTTGAGGAGTTTTACGACGGCTATAAAGGCTTAAAAAAGGAAGAGTTATTTTATATAGGTGACCAGGGGCGGGATATAGAGATGGCAGCCAATTTCGGTATAAAATCAATTTTAGTGCTTGGAGGAAAAACAGCATTTACTTCTCTTTTTTCTCTTTGCCCCAGGCCCGATTTTGTTGTGCTTGATTTATACGATGCAGTTAAAAATGTTATATTGAAATGAAAAAAGAAAAGATTTTATTATCTAATAAAAAAACTGATTATCTTGACCTTTTAAGCCGAAAAATCCGCCGTTGCAAGAGATGCGAGTTGAATCTATCCAGAAATAAAGTAGTCATCGGAGAAGGAAATACAGATGCACGGTTGATGTTTATAGGCGAGGCTCCAGGAGCTGATGAGGATAGAGAGGGCCGTCCCTTTATAGGGCGTTCCGGTCAGCTTGTTACTAAAATAATTGAGGCTATGGGATTAAAAAGAGAGGAAGTGTATATAGCAAACATCTTAAAATGCCGTCCTCCTAAAAATAGAGATCCGCACCCTAGTGAAGTCGAAAATTGCATCAACTATATCTTTAAGCAGATAGATATAATAAATCCCGAGTTAATAGTAATTTTAGGAAGAATAGCGGGCATTTCATTTTTTGGAAAAGATTTTGCTTTGACTAAAATGAGAGGAAAAATTTTGAATTTTAGAGGGCATAAAGTTTTAGCGACATTCCATCCCGCATATCTTTTAATGAATCCTAAGGCAAAAGTTCTTACCTGGGAGGATATGAAAAAAGCTTTAAAAGAGCTTGGGCTATCGGTGCCTAAAAAATAAAATGGTTGCAAATGTCGTATTCGGACTTCCTATAAATAAAGTTTTCAATTATTATCTTCCCGATGGCGTTGAAAATTCCCCTTTAGGCGTGCGCGTAAGAGCACCTTTTAACAATAAAGAGGAAATCGGATACTTAATAGGAGTAGAAGAGATCCAAATGCAGGGTCTAAAAAAAATTGTTGAGATAATAGATAAGGAGCCTATTTTAGATAAAGACATCTTAGAGTTAATATCGTGGATGGCTAAGCATTATTTCTCATCCCAAGGTGAGTGTATCGAGGCGAGCATTCCACCGCTTTTAAGAAAAGGCAGAAGCAGCATAAAGCCAAGGTTAGAATATGAGATTAAGCCTGATGAGAGTTTTAACGCGCCTCTTATGCTTACCGAAGCTCAAACAGAGGCTTTCAATACCCTTAAAGCTGATATCTGGGAGAATCAAGGCGTTTTTCTTCTCTATGGCGTTACGGGTTCGGGAAAAACGGAAATTTATATTAAAATAATAGAAGAGGTTTTAAAAAAAGGACGCGGGGCGATAATTCTTGTTCCTGAGATTGCATTAACACCTCAGACTATTTCGAGATTTAAAAAAAGACTTGGTGAAAACATATCTGTATTTCACAGCGGCCTTACAGAAGCTCAAAGATTCAAGGAATGGAATAATATTAAAACCAATAAAACTAATATCTGCATCGGAACCAGATCTGCAATTTTTGCGCCCTTGAAGAATCTGGGGCTTATTATTGTAGATGATGAGCATGAATCAAGCTATAAGCAGGAGGATATGCTTCGCTACCATGCCAGGGATGTTGCAATCAAAAGAGGTGAGATTTCAAATTGTTCAGTTATATTGGGTTCTGCCACGCCCAGCCTGGAGTCGTATTATAAAGCTAAAAAAGGAGAGTACAGACTCTTGGTTTTACCCGAGCGTGTGAGTGAAAAAAAGATGCCGGAGGTTAGAATCGTTGATTTAAAATCCGTAAGACACAAGAAGGGCATGCCTCTAATTTTTAGCCCCCAGCTGATAGAAGAGTTAAGAGCAGTTCTTGAAAGGAAGATGCAGGCGATATTATTTTTAAACAGGCGCGGTTTTTCTACGTATGTTACCTGTCTTAGTTGTGGATATGTTGCCAAATGCGTAAAATGCAGCATCGCTCTTACCTACCACAGCAAATTAGGCGTACTTATTTGTCACCATTGCAATTACAGCCAAAAAAAACCTTCAATATGCCCGGAGTGCAACCGTAAGTATTTGAGTTTTAGCGGCTTTGGAACCCAGCGCGTTGAGAGCGAACTGCATAAAATTTTCTCCGGCATTAGGAGCGCGAGGCTTGATTCAGACGCTTTGAGCAAACGCGGCAGTCTCGATGAGATAATAGATAACTTTAGAAATAGAAAAATTGATGTTCTAATCGGCACTCAGATAGTAGCTAAAGGGCATGATTTTCCGGACGTAGAGCTTGTGGGAGTTATTTTGGCCGATCTATCTTTGAATATCATCGATTTTAGAGCCGGAGAGAGAACTTTTTCATTGCTGACTCAGGTTGCCGGGAGGTCCGGCCGCGGAGATAAAGAGGGTAGAGTAATAATTCAAACTTACAACCCCGAGCATTACACCATAAAGACAAGCTTAAAACATGATTATATAAGTTTCTATGAGGAAGAGATAGAGCGTAGAAAATTATTAAAATTACCTCCATTTAGCAAACTGGTAAAGATAGAGGTCAGGCATAAAGATGAAAATAAGCTTAAGAGAGTAATAGAATCTATAAAAAAAAAGCTTCTTTTGAAAATTCCTGCAGCTGATGTTTTAGGTCCGGCTCCGAATGCTGTAAATAGAATAAGGAATCTTTACCGCTGGGCGCTGCTTGCCAAGGGTGAGGATGTCGAGGAGTTGAACAGCCTTTTATACAGCATTATAGGCTTTCGAAGAAAAATAGAAGGTGCTAATATAATTGTCGATGTAAATCCATATGAGGACTAAAGATGGGAACAAATATTTGTAAATATCCTGAAAATATCCTCTTAAAAAAGGCCAAAAAGGTAAAAAAAATAGAAGAGGAGGAGTTAAAACTGGTTCGTTTAATGATAGATACTATGTTTAAAAACCACGGCGTCGGTCTTTCAGCCAATCAAATAGGCGTAAATAAGAGGATTTTTGTAGCATCTGCGAAAATGAAGCCTGAGGAAGTTATTACTATGATAAATCCTAAGATAGTTAAAAAAATCGGAATAATTCTGGATGAAGAATGTTGTTTAAGTGTTCCGGGATTTAGTGCATTCGTAAAGAGATATAAAGAAGTGATTGTAAAAGGGTTAAGCCTTGAAGGAAAAGT
>CAZAPE010000037.1:0-220 GCA_964487065.1 uncultured Planctomycetia bacterium
AATCCTGTTTTTACCGGCAATGCGGGAAGTGAGGTCTCAGGAACATATACGGTAACAATAAAGAAAATGGAGATATCAACGGATGGCAGTACCTGGATTGTTTTAGGAGAATCAACCCATGCTTTTAATATCGCAGGTTCTGCGGCAGATGCTAGCGTAGGTAGTTACCTGTCTAATAATTCTATCCCGTCGGGGACGTATAACTATTTAAGAATTACTC
>CAZAPE010000037.1:230-811 GCA_964487065.1 uncultured Planctomycetia bacterium
GGACAATAACTATAAAAGGTCAAGGAACTTATTCAGGCACGACATATTACACTACTACACAAAATGGTACTACAGCAGAGGGATTTTATTACGCTACTACTAATCCCCTTCTATACGAAGCAGTTCCTTTTAGAGTTCCTGACGGTGCTACAGGCGGGGCAGGTGAGACTATGACGCTTACTACTACGGATATGATAATTGTAAAAGACTTGAGTGCAACACCTATTATTATTGGCGAAGGAGCTACCAAAGGAATGGTAATGAGTTTCAATACTGCAAGCATGATTGGATTTGAATCTGCAGGTGGCAACGATTATCTTTTCTACCCTATGCCTCCCAGCTCGGATTATTCTGAAGAATAAAAATAGTTAGCTGTTCCTATTAATTAGTTTCCCCCTTGTAAAATACTCTAAAGTTTTCTAAACTATTATCCTAAATAAGCCCCACTAGCTCAGTAAGGAAGAGCAGCGGTTTCCTAAACCGCGTGCCGTAGGTTCGAGTCCTGCGTGGGGCACTTTGTATTCAATGCAAAATTGAAAGTGCAAAATGGACGAGAACCGTAGGTTCGATAATGAGACTAT
>CAZAPE010000037.1:911-6747 GCA_964487065.1 uncultured Planctomycetia bacterium
GATTACACAAACCGAAGGTGCAGAGAAATCATTAAGTCGAATTATCCTTGCAGGGCAATGAGCAGACATTTTACTGAAAGTAAAATGTAGCCTAAATGGCGTCTGCGAATTATCCTGTTTACAGGGCAATGAGACTATGATTACACAAACCGAAGGTGCAGAGAAATCATTAAGTCGAATTATCCTTGCAGGGGAGTTCTGCGTGGGGCACTTTATAACCAATGCAAAATTAAAAGTGTAAAATGCAAAATGAATAAAGAAAAACAGTTAGTAGTTAAATAGAGCACAGAGACAAAACTGTGGCATTGAAACATAATCGAACTACTTTGTTCTTTTTACGAATGTACAATCAGTTACATTAATAGTTTACATAAATTAATTTTTAGCTAAAATGGTACCGTTAGTAATAGTCAGTTAGTGAGTATTCCTATACGATAAGTTGGATGTATAAAGACACTAATAAATCTGTGTTCATCCTGCTTTGCTGGCAGATGGAGAATTTAATCTGTGACTATCTGTGGATGAATGAAATGAAATGATAGATTTACATACGCATACATTACTTTCAGACGGGGTCTTACTTCCTTCGGAACTCGTTCGCAGGGCTTCTGTTAAAGGGTATGAAATTATAGCTCTTACGGACCATGTTGATTCATCAAATATTGATTTTGTACTTCCCAGGCTTATAAAAGTTGCAAAAGATTTAAACAAATACTGGGGAGATAAAATTAAAGTAATAGCTGGTGTTGAGATAACCCATGTGCCTCTTGAGATGATTGCTGAGCTTGTTAAATATGCAAGGAAGCAAGGCAATGTCTTAGTTGTTGTTCACGGCGAATCCCCGCAAGAGCCTGTTATAGAGGGAACTAACCGTGCTGCTATTTTAGCAGGCGCAGATATTCTTGCGCATCCGGGGTGGATTAGCGATGAGGTTGTTTCGCTTGCCCGGGATAAAGGTGTTTATCTTGAATTAACAGCACGCTCAGGGCATGATGCGGCAAATAAGCATGTTTTTGATAAAGCGAAAAGGTTCGCCGCTAAGCTTGTTTTTAACAGCGATGCTCATAATCCTGACGATATCTTAAATGATTTACAGATAAAGACAATATTAGAGGAAAGCCTTGATTTAGATATTCATGAGATCCAAAGCATTAATAGTAACTCAAAAGAACTATCAAATAAATTTATCTGATGCAGGTTAAATTTATCCAGATTGCTGATTTTCATCTCGATTCTAAATTTCTGGGTCTTTATGATATTGACAAAATAGATTTAAGGAAAAAAGAGCTTGAGGAGACTTTTAAGAAAATAATCCAGTTTACTAATACTGTTAAAGATGAAGAGAGCCTTGATTTTCTTGCAGTAGCAGGAGATTTATTTGAGCAGGATTGTTTTTCACCGCAGACAATAAAATCACTTATTATATACGGTTTTGAATCTCTAAAGCCGCTTCCTGTTTTTGTTGTTGCTGGAAATCACGATATGCTCCAGGACGATTCTCCGTACTCTCTTTACAAGTGGCCTGATAATGTTTTTATCTTTCCCTCTGATTTTAAAAAGGTAAAGATAAAAGATAATGTTTATTTATATGGGATCTCTGTCAGCCCTGAAAACTTCAATAAAAATATGCTTAAAAACCTTAGGATAGAAAATCCGGAATCTTTAAACATGATTCTTATGCATGGTTCTGAAACTGGTAACATTGATCGTGATATGTTTGGTGACTGCATGCCTTTTTCATCAGAGGATATAATGGACTCAAAGGCAGATTACATTATCCTCGGACATTACCATAACTCAAGAAAGGTCCCTTTGGGAGGCGATATCATAAAGGGATACTATTCCGGAACTCCTGAATCTTTAAGTTTTAAAGAAATTGGCGAGAGATTTATTCTAAAAGCGGCCTTAAATAAAAATGATCTACCCCAGATTGAGAAGATATCTTTTCAGCGCCGCATCTATAAAGAGATTAATATAGATTGCACCGGTATAACTTCATCGGAAGAGGTTAAGAATTTATTAGAAAACAATCAGGATAAGAATGTTGCTGCTAATATTATTCTCAAAGGAGATATCGATCCGGATATACGTATAGATATAGACGAGCTCTCAGATTATATAAAACAGGAGGATCTTTTTTTTGCTGCGAATATAAAAAATAAAATACGCTTATCTTATACAGAAGATATTGTCAGCTCATCTGCTTTGGCGGGAAACTATCTTAAGGCAGTTAATGAGGCAAAAAATAATTACCCGCCGGAACTAATCGATTTGGTGAAAAAGATAGGCTTAGATTCAATTTTCACTAAAGATATAAGGAACTGGAATGAAGTTTAATGAAGTAAATATTACCGGCTTTGGAAGGCTTAAGAATAACTTTAAACTTCCCCTGGCTAAAAGGATAAATGTTATTTTGGCGCCGAATGATAGAGGGAAGTCTACATTGCTTGAAGCGATCTTTGCCGTATTATACTCCTTCGGTGACGTAAAGTCAGAAGAAGGCAGAAAGAAAAGATTGCGTTATAAACCCTGGAACTCAGATATCTATGGGGGCAAATTAGAGTTCTCTCTGGATACAGGTGAAAAATACAGTATAGATAAATCTATCTCTTCATCGCCGCGCGAGGACGTTATAGGCGTCTTTAAGCAGGTCAAAGGAGCCTGGCAGCCGGTTAAAGTTTTAAAGCAGGATAAATACCTTGGCCTTATGACAGGTGAACATTTTTTAGGAATCGGCAGGGATGTTTTTGAAGGGTTAAGTATCGTAAGGCAGTTTGATGTAGCTGCTTTAGGAGAGAGGAAAAAGATTCTGGATGAGATCCGTTCTATAATTGAAATGGGCAAATCCGGAGAAGGATTACTGCAGGCATTAAAAAAAATTCAGGATAGAAAACTTAAAATAGGCAGCAATGAGAAGAAAGCAAAAAAAACAATTTCCGGCATAAAGCAAACGCGACTTTTTGATTTACAGTCAGAGATTAAAAACATAGAGGATAATTTCAGTAAAAGCAAATATCTCCTGCTTGAGAAGAATAAGTTAGAGGCCAGTTTATGTGCAAAACAAAATGAGCTAATACAAAAGATTGAGCCGGAAATAAAAGATTTAAAGAAATATATCGCTAAAGGGATAAGCTATATTAAATCTGTATATGGGAAAACCTCAGAAATAATTCGCGAAATGCAATTGCCGGAATTGCAAAATTTAAGAAATTACAGGAATTCACTTTCTGAGTTTAAAATTCGTTTTGAAAACAAATCTGAAAATATAAAAAAAATCAAAAAATCTCTTAAACATAATACTGTTTTATCAGCAGTTTCTCTTTTATTTGCGGTTTTTTTCCTGGTTTTCAGTTACTTTCTTAATATTTCGGATGCAAAATATGTCTTTTTATCGTTTTCAGTGCTTTTACTCATCGCAGGCATTTATTTTCTTAAAGTTATAAGAATTGAAAAGAAGCAGATCAAAGAATCTGATCAGGAGAAAAGAAATATATTGCAACGGTTTTCAGCGCAGGCAAGAGATCTTGGAATAATAATTGAGAACTCCGGCAAAGAAGAAGATGTGGATTTTTTTGAAGAAACGTGGAGGTTGTTTTTGGAGGGGACAGGCGCAGGAGATCTTGAAAATTTAGAAAATGTTTGGCATCAATCAGGAAAATGCAGCGAGATATTGGCAAAAACAAACAATTTAGAAATAGAAGATATAGAAGCGGATAGTGATTTTATTTTTAATATTGATCTATTAAACGGAAAAATAGAAATATTGCGTAGGCGTATTTTTGAAAGTGAGAAATTAAAAGACGAAATAAACCGAATTGCAGACAACATATCAATTTTTGAAAAACAAATAGAAAGCTTCTCCCCGCAAAACAATCTTGCTGCATTAAATACAGAGCGAATTATTCTTGAGGAGGATATCAAGGCGATAAATATCTACCGCCAGGGTTTAGATTTAACTGTGGAATTATTGAAAAAAGCAGGTAGAGAGCTTTACGGAGAGGTTACGCCTTATATAAGTGAATTCATAAATAAATATTTTAAACATTTAGGCGCAGATTATGATTATGTCATGGTAGAGCAGGATTTAGAGCTCAAACTTAAGCCGCATGATTACCCTGAAGCTGTAAGTATCGAGAACATAGGTAAAGGAATGCAGACGAGTCTGTATCTATTCCTGCGTCTTGCCATAATATCGCTTTTTAAATTAAATAAAAATGATTCGCTTCCTTTCATTCTTGATGAAACATTTAATGTTTTGGATGATTTTTCGCAAAATAGACAGCGGAGATTCCTTTCTTTCCTTATGGATGTGAGTTTTGATTTTGATATTCAGTGTATATATTTTACCTGTCAAAAGTATGGACAGTATATCCCGATAAAAAGTTTTCTGGAAGAAAAAGGATATGTTATAAGAGAAGAAATTGTTGATGAATTTACAATTTTACACGGGGGTAAGGATGAAAGTGAGCTTGGTACCTTGTACTGAAATACCGGAACTAAAATTAATTAGAAGAGGCAAAGTAAGGGATGTTTATGAATGCGGAGAAAATATTCTGTTCGTGGCAACAGACAGGATTTCATGTTTTGATGTTGTTCTTTCCGACCCGATACCGTACAAAGGCATTGTGCTTAATATGTTGTCTCTTTTCTGGTTTGAAATTACTAAAGATGTAATCAAGAACCATTTTCTAAAGACTGATTTTAAAGAATTTAAAGAATTGCTTCCTTACGAAGATATTCTTAAGAACCGTTCTATGCTTGTAAAGAAAATAACACCATTTGCTTTTGAGTGTGTCGTAAGGGGTTATCTTGCCGGTTCAGGCTGGAGGGATTATAAGAAAAACAGCGAGATTTCAGGCCTGCGATTGCCTTCGGGATTAAAAGAGGCGCAGAAATTAGCAGAACCTATTTTTACCCCTTCGACTAAAGAAGATAAAGGTCATGATATAGCCGTAAGCTTTGAATGCATGAGCAATAAGCTAGGATCTGATCTTGCCTGTAGAATACGGGATAAAAGTATCGAGCTTTATCAGTTTGCACATGATATTGCTCTTGAAAAAGGAATTATTATTGCAGATACAAAGTTTGAATTCGGGTTAGATGAGGGAGAGTTAATTCTAATAGATGAGGTTCTGACTCCTGATTCATCGCGTTTCTGGCCACAAGATGAGTATAGGATCGGAAAATCTCAGCCTAGCTTTGATAAGCAGTATGTTAGGGATTGGTTGGAAGCAACTACTTGGGATAAAAATCCTCCGGCGCCAAGGCTGCCAAATGATATTATAAATAAAACCAGCCAAAAATACATTCAGGCCTATAAGATGCTTGCCAATAAAAGCATTGATGCAGTATAATCTCATCTCGCTTTATTGAGAGGGAGCCGTTTATTCTCATCAGTTTTAATATTCTTAAACATTGAAAAATGCAAAAAGACAGTGGTATAATTTAGAAAACAAATAGAGGAGGATAAAATGAAAAAGGATATTCACCCACAATACAAAGAGACTGCTATATCATGTGCTTGCGGGAATATGATCCATACCCGTTCCACCAAGGAAAATATAAAAGTGGAGGTCTGTTCTGCATGCCATCCTTTTTATACGGGTGAGAAGCAGAGGATTGTGGATACTGCCGGCAGAGTTGAGAAGTTCCGCAGAAAATATGCCAAGTTCAAGAAATAATGACGTCGATAAGGATTAGGATCTGCAGATTAGGTGTATAGTATATCTGTGACCATCTTGAATTGTTTTATCTGTGCTTATCTGTGTGTTAGTTAGCTTGTGCGGGATTAGCTTAGTGGTAAAGCTTCGGCCTTCCAAGTCGATTACGCGGGTTC
>CAZAPE010000037.1:6847-14029 GCA_964487065.1 uncultured Planctomycetia bacterium
TGCGGGATTAGCTTAGTGGTAAAGCTTCGGCCTTCCAAGTCGATTACGCGGGTTCGATTCCCGCATCCCGCTTTAATTTAGTGACGAATTAATAATCATGAGTAAAGACAAGTTGCTTAATATAGATAGTCTCAGATTTTTAAAATAGTCTTCATAGATGGTCATAGTTAATTCTATCTGTGATAATCTGTGTTATATTTTATCTGTGCTAATCTGTGTTTATCAAAGGGGGAGAAAATGAAGATAGAAGTCAAGAAAGCGGCAGAAGAGGATTTAAAAAAATTGGATATTTCATCGTGGAGTGCCTGGAGTTGCGGGATCTCGGAGTTTGACTGGGAGTATGACTCCGATGAGCGCTGTTATATTTTAGAAGGTAAAGCTATCATAAAGACAGATTTAGAGAATAGTGTGATTATAGAAAAAGGCGATCTGGTTCTGTTTCCGAAAGGCCTTAAATGCAGCTGGAAAGTAGTTGCTGCTATCCGCAAAATATATAGATTTGAATAAGGGCTAAGCTAAGGAGTGCTCAATAGTTCTTATAGATACCCTGAGGTGGGTCAAAATATTCGGGATGCATGGTAAAGTACTGATGCAGGTTTAGATATCTTTTTCCTATTGCGCCGAAACTGGTGCCGATGCAGTCACCAGGTGCGGTATAGGCAAGAATTAAGGGGTGTCCGTCAGCAGGTATCCCGGTTGCTTCTGCTACCCGGATTGCTTTTACTCGGAAGAGATAATATCTTTCCGTTTCCAATCCCTGGGTAGAGACGAAGTTAGCGTTGCCAATGCCAAGATATACCACCCGCTGAAACTCTCTGTTGTGAGGCGAAATTGTTAATGCCTGAAATTCCTGCTCTGAAAGAGTCCTTAAGTTTACACCTTGAAAGTCGGGCCCTTCTCGTATCAGGAAAAACCTTCTTTTATTCGAAATTAATTTTTCTTGTTCATGCAGGAATGCAAAATAATCGTTGTGCGCGAGGTCATATTCAAAAATTTCTCTGATACCGCTGTAATAGGCATCGTCAGATGTAGGAGCGCCCCGGGGAATTAAAAAGACGGTTATATTCGGATTGATCTCAAGCAGTACTTGTATTAATCCCAAAAGATATATAATTTCACCGTGGTTGTCTGCCCCGATAACCAATTTTACCTGCTCATCGGTGTTAAGCAGCACCTCGTTCAGCAGCTTGTTGAATGAGTTTATTTCAAACTTATGTTCCCGCATGGTCTCTGAATCTTCTAATCCTGCCAGAAATCCTGTTGAAGAAAACCGTTCCCGGATGCTAGGAATACTTAAATCATAAATTCCGGCAGTAGCAAGTTTTTTAGTGAGATAATAAAGAATAGCTCTATTGACTCTGTATTCGTAAGTTTCTCTTTGCGCAGAATCTTGCGGTATTTCGCCGAAACTTGCGCGTATATCATTTATTTTATTAAGCACATTTTTCCAATCTTCATAAGCAACTCTGTTTTTAAGTTTATTGGCATCTAGATGGGGGTCAAAATGCTTTTCGCCGGTTTTTGCCAGAATCTCCTGCCGCAGGTCGGAAAAATAGACGCTCATAATTTTTCTGACCAGGTATTCAGCTTCCGCTATCGTGAGCGAATCTATGAGCGGTTTTTCACTGCCGTCAATTATCTCAGTTCTGAAATTGAAAGCGCTCCAGACGATGCTTCTTAAAACAGGATAATGTTCTTCAACGAATTCGTTTACATCTTCTTGTATCAATTTGGAGATTTCAATCTCTACTAGAGTGCTTTGTAAAAAAGCTTTGTCTGCGGTTGCAAGCACCTGCTCTACAAGCGCAGGTGCGATATTTAACAGGCTATAGTGCGCTTTGATTATTTCGCGCACAGCATTCAGATTCATGGTGGAAACTTCGTATTTAATTGCCTGAATTTCACTATAGTATTTTTCGCCGCGTAACCAGACTGCGGCATAGCCTGCAAGTTCTGATCTTATCAGGTTGTCCCGGAGGTATATTTCTGTTTCGGCCAGATACGCTTCAGGGTCGGACTCTCTTAAAAAACCGATCGTCCAGAGGTCAGGTTTATAAGATTTTAGAACGAGACTCTGATAGTCAGGGTGAGGGGTTCTTAAGATGTGGAGATTCAGTATGTTGATCAGAGCCAAGGTGTGCCGGGTTTGTCTATCACTTTGATGTAATAAATTTAAAGTGGGTGTCTGTTGCTGGAGGAAGTTCAAGAAGAAATAATTAGTTATGGATTTCTGGATTCCTGAATATGTAAGTTTCTGTTCCTGCTTATATTTTTCTATTAACTCAATGAACGGGCCGGCTGAATCTGGAATTTTTAAATCCGGAAAATATTCCAAAAGCGAAGCATTGTTTGCCTGCATCCAGCTTGTTATATCGAGATTCCCTAATCCTAGTTCTGGCGTATCTCTTAGTATTGCGAGGACCGTTCCTACGATCCAGGTTCCTAACGGCAGTTCCAGTCTGTCTTCTCTCCGGCTCAAGATCTCGTCAAATCCGGAAGTAGTTAAAACAGTTTGTCCGAATCCGTCGACATAAGACCTGACGAGGGTCGTAATCAGGTCTACTGATACCAGCTGCGCTAAGTTGAAATTGAGTGATGGTGTGTTTACAGGGCTATGTAGAGGGCTGTAGGTACGGGCACGGCGCAACAGCAAAGGTTCGCGGAGTGAAAAAAAGCGGCTGGGACAATAAATACCACCAAGGCAACCAAAGTAAAATTTTTGATTTTCATTATTACCCCTCTAAATGAATTAATAGCATATTTTAACCTATTTTGCAACCTCTTTAGAAAAATACTTATCGCCCCTTGACAGTTCTATCAACCTGTTGTATTCTATTATCAATCTTATAAAGGAGGTGAGTGGGTTTATTGCCCACTTTTTTTATTAAAAGATGAGAATGCTTGAGGATTTGAAGCAGAAATTAGAAGAGCTCCTATCTCCTATCGTAAGAATAGAAGGCTGTGAGCTTATAGACCTTCTTTTGCTAAATCAGGGGGGGAGACTTCTTTTGAGATTTCTGATTGATAAACAAGGCGGAGTTACTTTGGATGAATGTGCAAATATGAATAAAAAAATAAGCATAATTATCGAGAGGGAAGATTTTGTTGAAAGAAGCTATGTTGTTGAAGTTTCTTCTCCCGGTATTGACAGGCCTTTAAAAAAAGAGCAGGAATTGAGATGTGCAATAGGAAGAAATCTTCTTTTAACTATGAAATCCGGTGAAGTTATAGCCGGGAACCTTTTGGAAGTTAAAAAGGATAAGATACTACTTACTTCAAATGAGAGGTTGCTGGATATTATGCTCTCTGATGTTGAAAAAATTAAACAGGACTTTAAAATGCCTGAGGTTTAAATATGAATGATGAACTATTGTTAGCATTGGAGTATCTGGGGCAGGAAAAGGGTATCGATAAAGATAAACTTATTTCAGCAATTGAGGTTGCTATGATTACAGCTGCGAAAAAAGTGCTTCATGTCGAAAAGGAAGATTTAGTTGTCAAGTTTGATGTTGATAGCGGAGATATTAAAGTTACTCTGCAGGGTAAAGAAGTGCGTTCTCAAGGGTTAGGAAGGATTGCCGCGCAGACCGCAAAACAGGTTATAATGCAGAAATTGCGTGAGGCAGAGAAAGAGACTGTATATGAGGAATATAAAGATAGCGTAGGCGATGTTTTGCTCGGTACTGTCCATAGAATTGAACATGGGGATGTAATTCTTGAATTAGAGAAATCTGAAGCAGTTCTTCCCCGTAGCGAGCAGGCAAGGGGAGAGCTTTACAGGCCGCAGCAAAAATTAAAGGTTTTTGTTGTAGAGGTTAAAAAATCCGGCAAATCGCCGCTTGTCATAGTTTCCAGAAAGCGGATTGATTTAGTCAGAAAACTTTTTGAACTTGAGGTTCCTGAAATTCAGGAAAAGATTGTTGAGATAGTTGCAATAGCCAGGGAGGCTGGGGAGAGAACAAAAATTGCGATGCATTCAAAGCAGGAGAATATAGATCCTGTGGGTTCCTGCGTAGGGATGAAAGGAATTAGAGTAAAAAATATAGTCGGAGAGCTGGGCGGAGAAAAGGTGGATATTATACGCTACAGCGAGGATCCTGCAGAGTATATAAAATCAGCTCTGAGTCCGGCGCAGATATCTGAAGTGAAGATTTTTAAAAAAGACAAGAAGGCTTTAGTCGTTGTGCCTAAAGACCAGCTCTCTATTGCTATAGGTCGGCATGGTCAGAATGTGAGACTTGCATCTCAGTTGACTTCCTGGGAGATAGATGTTCGCTCGCCTGAAGAATTAGGAGAAACTTCGCCATTGCTTGATGTTGAAGGAATTGGCGCTAAACTTGCAGAGATACTTGCTAAATCCGGCTATGATAACGTAGAAAAATTAGTCCGTGCATCAATTGATGATTTGATTAAAATTGACGGGATTGGAGAGAGAACTGCAAAAAGGATAATAGATTCTGCAAAAGTACATCTGGGAGCAAAAAATGGCTAACATTAGAGTTTATACGCTGGCAAAAGAACTGGGCATAGACAATAAAGAGCTGCTCGCTTATTTAAAAAAATTCAATATTACCGTTAAATCTCATATGAGTAATATTGATGTAGAAACTGCAGAGCTTATCAAAAATGAAGTAGAAAATATATTAAAAGATAAGAAGCAGGAGAAACGCAAAACACTTCCTAAGATTGCTGTTGTTTTTCCCATTACTGTGAGGGAGTTAGCTGTAAAAATAGGCATTAAACCTAATGAGGTTCAGAAGAAATTCCTGCAGTGGAAAATATTTGCTCATATTAACATGAATGTCAATGAAGATGTAGCTTCTAAATTGGCTGAGGAGTATGGATACGTTTTGGAGAAGAAATTAACCAAAGAGGAAGAGGTTTTAAAGGTTCATCAGCAAGAAGATAAGACTACATCCGTAAAGCGGCCTCCGATTGTTACTCTTATGGGACATGTTGACCATGGAAAAACTACGTTGCTTGAGAAGATAAGAGATCTTGAGCTTACAAGGAAGGAAGTTGGAGGAATAACCCAGCATATAGGTGCTTACGAAGTGCGGCATAAGAATGAGAAAATAACATTTATTGATACTCCGGGACACGAGGCTTTTACCTCAATGCGTGCAAGAGGTGCAAATGTTACTGATATTGTAATACTGGTTGTTGCGGCTGATGACGGCATAATGCCGCAGACGATAGAGGCTATAGATCATGCTAAAGCTGCAAATGTTCCCATATTAGTGGCCATTACAAAGATTGATAAGCCTGATGCCAATCCTGATAAAGTGAAGCGGCAACTGTCTGAATTAGGGCTTGCTCCCGAGAGTTGGGGGGGAGATATTATCAGCGTCGAGGTCTCAGGTATTTCTGGAAAAGGTATAGATGATCTTCTGGATATGATTTTATTGCAGGGCGAGATAATGGAGCTGAAAGCAAATCCCGATAAAGTTGCCAAGGGAGTTGTTTTGGAATCCAAGATTACTAAAGGCGGTCCGTTCGTCTCTGTTTTGGTTCAAAGCGGCACGCTGAAGATAGGGGATATTTTACTTGCGGGCACCTGTTATGGAAAAGTAAAAGCTCTCTTCGATGATATTGGAAATCAACTAAGTTTTGTTGGACCTGCAGATCCTGTAGGTATTCTTGGTCTTAATGGTGTTCCTGAAGCAGGGGAGGGTTTTCTTGTCGTAGAAGATGAGTCAATAGTTAAAGATATAGTTGCAAAGAGATTACAGGAGAGTAAATTAAAACAGCAGGCTCCTCCGCAAAAGATGAGCTTCAAGGATTTAAGCAGCGGTGAAGAGAAAGTATTGCGGATTATTCTTAAAGCGGATGTTTCCGGTTCTCTTGATGCAATTACTGATTCTTTGAATAAACTGCAGGAAAAACATAAAGACGAAATTGAGTTTAAAATGCTTCATAAAGGTGTTGGGGCAATATCTGAATCAGATGTGGTTTTAGCTCTTGCCTCTGATGCATTGATAGTGGGTTTTCATGTCGGTATTGATGATAAGGCAAAAGTTAAAGTCAAGGAGGAAAATATAGAAGTTAGGCTTTATACCATTATTTATGATTTGATAAAAGATATAAATAATGTGTTCCATGGGCTTAAAGAGCCGGAGTTAGAGGAGCGTTTATTGGGAAAACTTGAAGTAAGGCAGGTTTTTGGAGTTACAAAGGTGGGCAAAATAGCTGGCGGCATGGTTACGAAGGGCAAAATACAGAGAAATTCTTTCTGCCGTTTACTTAGGAACAATAAGGTGATTTATGAAGGCAGAATAACGTCATTAAAGAGATTTAAAGACGATGCTAAGGAAGTAACCGAAGGATATGAATGCGGTGTTGGTTTGGAAAATTGGGAAGATATAGATAAAAATGATATTGTAGAAGCTTATACAATGCTTGAGGTCAAAAGATGAAAAAACGCATCCTTTCCGGTATGCGGCCGACAGGGGTGCTTCATTTAGGTCATTTGGTGGGGGCTCTTAAAAACTGGGTTGAGCTTCAGGATAAATATCAATGTTTTTTTATGGTTGCTGATTGGCACGCTCTTATGAGCGAATATATGGATCCCAGCCGAATAAAAGAATATGTATTAGATAATGTTTTAGACTGGCTGGCTGCGGGGATAAATCCCAAGAGTGCAGTTATATTTAAACAATCAGATGTTTGCGAGCATTTAGAATTAAACCTGATGCTTTCTATTATTACTCCGTTAGGTTGGTTGGAAAGATGTCCTACTTACAAGGAACAGATAAGTCAGCTTAAAGATAAGGAATTAACAACGCACGGGTTTTTGGGGTATCCTGTTTTACAGGCAGCAGATATTATACTTTATAAGGCAGAATGTGTACCGGTGGGTGAAGATCAGCTTCCGCATCTGGAATTCAGCCGCGAGATAGTGCGCAGGTTTAACCATATTTTTAAAAAAGAAATTTTCCCTGAGCCGGAGGCTTTACTGACAAAAACAGCAAAACTTCTTGGTTTGGATGGCAGAAAGATGAGTAAAAGTTATGATAATTTCATAGCATTATCAGATAGCCCCGATAGTATTCGTAAGAAAATATCTGCGATGTTTACAGATCCGTTAAGAGTTAAAAGGAACCTTCCCGGAAGGCCAGAGGTATGTAATGTATGCAGATATTATGAGATTTTTGCTCCGGAATTAAAGCAAGAAGTCTATAC
>CAZAPE010000038.1:0-673 GCA_964487065.1 uncultured Planctomycetia bacterium
AATATTATCCAATACTCTTTGCGACGCCGATTCTATGCCATAATGAATGACCCGTAACCCGGCTTTATACATTAATTCAAGCAATTCTTCATCAACAGTATCGATACGGCTGTTGCATCCCCACATAATCTTAAGGTTATCTTTTGAAATTATATTACAGAAATTTTTTATCCATTCTCTATTTGAGGGCAGGGTGTCATCATGGAAATAGAAATTACTGATATTGAAATTATTAATATAATATTGTAATTCACTAATCAAGAATTGCGGGCTTTTATATCGAACCCCGGGGCCGAAAATTTCTTTTAAAGTAGGTTGGCAATAATTGCAATTATAAAGACATCCCCGCGATGCCATTACATTTAATCCTCTATGTTTTGGGTCTAATGGATCAAGATAATGCCAATAATCCATATAATTTTCAATATTATCCAATAACTGTAACGCAGGTATCTCAAGCTCATCTAAAGGCAATCTTTTGATATTATCTTGCGTATAGCTTGATGTTGGAGTATTTTTTAGATAAACGCCTGGGATATCTTCTATATCCTTATTGGGAAGCCTTTCAATTAAATCAGACATTGTTTTTTCAGCTTCGCCTCTAACAACAATGTCTACCACTTCAATAAGGCTTTGCGGGGAAACAGTTGCCTGTGGTCCGCCTGCAATAACT
>CAZAPE010000038.1:683-13812 GCA_964487065.1 uncultured Planctomycetia bacterium
TTTATTGTTTTGATCAATTCTTTAGCGGCGCTGTGCATTACAGCATCAATATAGATTCCCACAACTTGAGGTTTATCATTTTTAATACTTCTTATTATCTCCTTGAAAGAATTTTGAAAAGTGCTATCAAGTATTTTAATTTTAAGATTGGGATATTTTTTTTTAAATAAGCTGCTATGTAACATAGCCCGAGAGGGGGGTCGCCTGATTTATATTTCAGGCGCGGAAAAATTAGAGTTAGTGATTCAATCATCGCTATTTTTTTTATACACTGTGATTAAGATTTGAAACGCTCTATCATAATTCATAGGTATATTTTTATTATAACAAATTGTATACTTTGAATCGAATGGTTTTAAGTGCTCAGGATTTCTAGAGGTAAAAATTATAAGGTCACTATCTGATTCAAATGCCTCCTCGATTTTTTCAAAACGTGATACATTTTTAAAATCGAGTTCCGTTAAATAAATAAGCATAAATTCTGAGAACCCTACTAGTTCAACCAATGCAATATTAGTTGAATTTCTGTCATAGCTATCAAGCATTTCTGTCAGATCGCTTACATTGCAATCCTTCATCGGGTGCAAATCTTTGACCGGTTCTGTTGGCGTGCGGCCGAATTTATGAAAAATGTTTTTTTGCATTTTTTCAAAATAAGCTGTTTTCATTGGAAAACTGAATAGCAAAAACCAAAAAATACTAAAATAAAGGGTAAGAGCGTAAATAAATAATTTAAAGAGCTTTGAGCGTATATTTTCTATTCCATAAGCTATAAATATAGCAAAAGCAGGAAGAAGAGGCAGGTAATAGCGGTCTCTTCTTGAGGGGGATAAGCTTAAAAGTATAAGAGGTGCAATTATCCAGATTAGAGCCAGGTATTTATCTTCTCTTTTTTGGTCTTTCAGGTAGAAGTATATCCCGATTAGGAAAAGCAGCAATAGACACGGTGTAAATACCTGGTTGAGAAGGTATTTCAGATAATTTGATGCAGTACCTATTTTATGGAAATTTGTGCCCAGAACAATCCTGTAATGGGTTAATACATTATTTACCTGGATCCCAAGGCGATGGTAGAAAATAAGGCCTAAAGCGGTTGCTAATGTGAGAGTAATTAGGAGGTTAATCAGTCTTTCTTTAGAATAATTTTTATTTATTAGATAGAAAAAATACAGCACAGGTCCTGCTGCAAATATTATAAAATGCTGTTTTGTAAGAAGGCCTAAGCCCATTACTATTCCACATATAAATGCAGCGTATCTTTTCCTGAATGATTCTGTTTCAAGAAGCGAGAGTATAAAACAGGTTGTTATTGTTATTGTTATCGTGACCATATTGTATACTCGAGAGCTTACGAAAATCGGGACAAAGAAAGATAATACCAATGCTGCCCAGAATCCAAGGCTTTCGTTTTTTAATTTTTTTCCGATACTAAAGGTCGTTAGAATTAAAACAACAAATAATAGCGAGTTTATTATGACTGCATTTGAGTATCTAAAGCCTGTTATGAGCAGAATAAAAAGAGAGAGTATATATAGTAGCGGAGGCCTGTCCGATTCATTGTTTATAAGCCTTTTTGCCCATTCTAAATTTGTATATTCGTTGTTATAACGACAGTCGCGGTAAAGATATGTTATTACCGAGAGCTGTCCGAATTCTTCGCCTAGCCCTGGATAAGTATTACTGCTAACCCAGATTGTATTTGCGCTTAAGTGGAAAATTATAAGTATTAAAAGGAGTAAAGAGTACTTGTTTTTATTTATATTAATTTTTTTAAGGAGATTCTGCAGTTTTATTGTAGGCATATTAAATGCTATAACATAAAGTTATTAATTCTTGTAGTAATTGTTTATATGATAACAGAAATAGTTCTGGTTTGTAATTTTTTTTCAACAAAAGAATGGACTTTAAAAAATGCTTTTAGAATGGAAAATATTATCTTATTCTTGTATTATATAGAAAATAAATGGAGGTAAAAATGGACAAAAGAGTAGTGCTTGCATATTCTGGAGGTTTGGATACAACTGTTGCCATTCCTTGGTTAAAAGAAAAAGGATATAAGGTTATAGCATTCAGCGTTGATGTCGGGCAGGGAAAAAAGGATTTTGACGCTCTGATAAAGAGAGCTCATATTGCGGGCGCTGAAAAAGTTATTGTTAAGGATTTAACAAAAGAATTTCTTTCTGAATACGCATATAAAGCCCTAAAGGCAGGAGCTTTATATGAGGGGAGATATTATCTTGCAACTGCTCTTTCGCGGCCTCTGATTGCAAAATACCTTGTTGAAATTGCGAAGCTTGAGAACTGCGAAGCTTTGGCGCATGGCTGCACAGGCAAGGGTAATGACCAGGTTAGGTTTGATGTTGCGGTTAAAATCCTTGCTCCGGAATTAAAAATAATCGCTCCTCTTAGAGAGTGGGAGTTAAAGAGCAGGGCTGAGGAGATTAAATATGCAAAAAAAAGGAGTATCCCCCTTGAGGTTAAAAAGTCAGAATACAGCATCGATAGAAATATCTGGGGTATAAGTATAGAATGCGGTGTTCTTGAAAATATAGAGGAGGAAGTGCCTCAGGATGTATATCTTTTAACTAATTCAATAGATAATGCTCCGAACAAAGCAGAATATGTTGAGATAGAATTTAAAAAAGGGCTTCCGGTTGGATTAGATAAAAAAAGAATTGCTTCTGTGCAGTTAGTCCAAAGGCTTAATGCTGTCGGCGCCAAACACGGTATAGGCAGAACAGATATGGTTGAAAACAGGCTTGTAGGTATTAAAAGCCGTGAGGTTTATGAGTCGCCGGCAGCCGCAATTCTATACGCAGCACATAGAGAGCTTGAAAGTATAATATTAGACAGGGAAACTTTTCATTTTAAAGAGATACTTTCTGTGAAATATGCAGAACTTATATATTTTGGGCTCTGGTTTACGCCTTTAAAAGAGGCGTTGGATAAATTTATCGACTATACTCAGGAGACAATTACAGGGGTTGTGAAGCTGAAATTGAATAAAGGAAATATAACTATTGCATCAAGAAAATCGAAGTTTTCCAAATACAATATTAAACTTGCAACATATGGTAAAGGTGATATATTTGACCATAAAGCTGCTGAGGGCTTTATAAAAATATGGGCGCAGCCATTTATGAGGTAATAAAATATGAAAGAAAAACTATGGGGCGGCAGATTTAAGGATAATCTAGACCCCCTGATTATGGATTTTACAAAGAGCATAGATTATGACTGGTTTCTATTTGAATATGAGTTATCTGCCAACTCTGCCTGGATTAATGAGCTGGCCCGGTTAGGCTTGATAAGTCAAGGAGAGAAAAAATCTTTAATTAAAGCAGTTAAAAATATTCAAGATGACTATAGATCTTGCAAAATAAAAATTGATTTTAAGCAGGAGGATATCCACTCTTTCTTCTATGATATTTTAAGAAAAAAATCCGTAGCAGGCGTGGATAAGATACATGCCGGAAAAAGTCGCAATGAACAGATAGCAACGCTTATGCGGATGTTTTTAAAAGATGCTATAACAGAAGAAATAGGGCTTATCAACAATCTTGAGAATGCGATATTAAAAAAAGCAAAAACATATAAAGATGTCCTGATACCTGGATTTACGCATTTGCAATATGCCCAGCCCCTGCTTTTTGCTCATTGGATGCTTTCTTTCCTGGAGCAATTAAATAGAGATGTTGAGAGGCTAAAGGATTGTTTTAAGAGGGTTGACCTGCTTGCTTTAGGCAGCGGCGCTCTGGCAGGAAGCAATTTTAAAATTAACAGAGAAAAAATAAAAAAAGAATTAAATTTTTCTGCTCTAGGGAAAAATAGCATTGATATGGTATCTGACAGAGATTTTATTATGGAGTATCTGAATGCAAATGTAATATTGCTTTTGCATCTAAGCAGACTGTCGGAGGATTTAATAATTTATACAAGTCCCGGGTATGATTTTATTTCTTTTTCGGATAAAGTTACAACAGGGTCAAGCCTTATGCCGCATAAGAAAAACCCGGATCCTATTGAAATTATCCGCTCTTCTGCTGCGGAGGCGTTATCCAGCTATGTATTTATGTCTAACTTGTTGAAAGGATTACCGACAAGTTATAATAGAGATTTGCAATTAGACAAGAAGGCATTATTCTCTTCATATCTAGTATCAACAGGAGCTATTGAAGCAATGACAGTCGTTATACCAGAGATGTCTCTTAAGAAAGAAAATTTGGTAAAGATTTTAAAAGAGAGCGATTTTTATGTTACTGATATATCTGAAGAGCTTATAAAGAAGGGTTTATCCTGGAAGGAAGCCCATACCAGGATGGGAGAGTTGGTTAGGTATGCCGATGAAAAAAAGAAGAGCATAAAAGACCTTGATAGAGATATTGTTAAAAAAATATTGAAGAAAGACATTGATTTAAAAAAGTATATCGACCCCAAGAGGTCCGTTAATGCAAAAGCATCCTACGGCTCAACGAATCCGGGTTTTGTAATTAAAGAACTTAATAGCTGGACAAAAATCCTATCCAGAAGCAGGTCTTGACCTTATGCATAGATTCCATTATCGAGGCAGGTCTTTATACTCTGAAGAAGTAAAAATCGAAAATATTATAAAGAGATACGGAACGCCTCTGTATATCTACAGCGCTAATACAATACTTGATCATTTCACGAAGCTAAAAGACGCTTTTCGTGAATTAAATCCTCTAATCTGTTTCAGCATGAAATCAAATTCTAATCTTGCGGTTTTAAAATTGCTGATAAATAAAGGCTCTGGGATTGATGTCGTGTCAAAAGGAGAAATGTATAAAGCGATAAAGGCGGGATGTCCTGTTTCCAAGATTGTATATGCAGGAGTAGGGAAAAGGGCAGATGAGATTGAATTTGCAATAAAGAGAGGAATTTTTTCGTTTAATGTCGAATCTTTATCTGAATTAGAGCGTATAGATGCAATTGCCCGCAAACTAAAGAGAGTCCAGAGAGTCTGTTTGCGTTTAAATCCGGATATAGACCCTAAGACGCATAAGTTTATAACTACAGGTAAAAAAGAGACTAAATTCGGTTTAAGCTATGAGGTGGTTAAAAATATACTTTTGACAAAATCAAAATACAGAAATCTCAAAATTTCCGGAATTCATCTTCATATAGGTTCTCAAATAATATATAACGAGCCATTCATGAAGGCAGTAAAAGTGGCTTTGAAATTAAGGAATGAGTGTAATTGCGATTTCCAATATTTAAATATCGGCGGTGGTCTGGGGATAATTTATAAAGACGAAAAAGCATTAACAGCAAAAGATTACTCAAAAGAGATCAAGGAGCTTTTGAGAGGAAAAAATCTTAAGTTAATTTTAGAGCCGGGCAGATTTATCGTTGGTAATGCCGGGATTCTTGTTACGAGGATAGAATATGTAAAGGAAGGCATAAATAAAAAATTTGCTATTGTTGATGCCGGAATGAATCTTCTTATCAGACCAGCCCTGTATTCTGCGTACCATAAAGTTATGCCGCTAAAGATAAGCATAGCGAAAAAAGAGCTTTATGATATTGTAGGGCCGGTTTGTGAAAGTTCGGATTTCCTTGCTTTAGGCAGAAAATTGCCTCTTTTAAAAGAGTCGGATTTAATTGCTGTTTATAGTTGCGGGGCCTACGGATTTGTAATGGCTTCAAACTACAATGCGCATCCCAGATGTGCGGAGGTTTTGGTTAATAACAACAGGTTTTATCTCGTAAGGAAACCTGAAAGTTACCAGGATTTAGTTAAGTATGACTTAATTCCGGATTTCTTAAGATGAAAAAGATAAATTTTACCAAAACAGTAGCCAGCGGGAATGATTTTATTATTATAGAGAATAATAGGTTTTCCACATCCGATTTAAAAATGCTTGCGAGATATCTTTGCCGGGCTAAATACGGGATAGGAGCTGACGGGCTTCTTGTTTCTGAAAAATCAAAAGTTGCCGATTTAAGGATGCGGATTTTCAATTCCGATGGAACAGAGGCTGAAATGTGCGGTAATGGTATTCGCTGTTTCCTGCTCTGGGCGTATACAGGAAAGCATATATCTAAAGATGCTTGCATTGAAACAGCCTCAGGGCTGCTTTATGGAAATGTCAAAAAAAAAGGATTTATAAAAGTTAAACTGGCAGCCTCTTTCAAGCTAAAAACCGGAATTAAAATCATATTGAATAAAAAAACAATAAAGGGTGATTATATCAATACCGGTGTCCCTCATTTTGTAGTTGTTGTTAAAAACATTGAAGATATTGATGTTATAAAATGGGGAAAGTTATTAAGATATCACAATTATTTTAAACCGGCTGGAACAAATGTGGATTTTGTAGAATACAAAAGAAACAAACTCCATATCCGTACTTATGAGAGAGGCGTTGAAGGAGAAACTCTTGCTTGCGGTACAGGTGCAGTAGCATCAGCATTGGTTTATGGATATAATAATGGTTATATAAATAAAGAGATAGTTGTAGTCCCGCGCAGTAAAGAAGAGATAAAAGCAAGTTATAAGTTAGAGAATGAAGCGTTCAGAGATGTTTTTCTTGAAGGTATGGCAAAGATCCTCTTTAAGGGCGAATCCTTAATTTAAAAATCGGGAGGTGAATTTTATGTTTCGTGGCTCTATGGTTGCACTTGTAACTCCATTTAAAAATGGCAAAATAGATAATGCCGGTATTAAAAAACTGGTTGCTTTTCATCTTGAGAATAATACCTCAGGAATTGTTCCTTGCGGAACTACAGGAGAATCAGCTACTTTATCAAATAAGGAGCATGAAGAGGTAATTGTTTCTATTGTAGAATATGCAGCCGGCAAAATCCCAGTAATCGCAGGAACCGGTTCTAACTCTACATGGGAGGCTGTTGAACTTACAAAGTTTGCCGCCAAACATAAGGCGGATGCTGCATTGCTAATATGTCCTTATTATAATAAACCAACCCAAAGGGGATTGTATGAACATTTCAAGGCAATTGCAGAAGAAGTAGATATACCGCTTATACTTTACAATATTCCATCGCGTACCGGTGTCAATATGCTTCCTGAGACGGTAGCTTCTTTAGCCAGGGATTTCAAAAATATTATTGCGGTTAAAGAAGCGACAGGAAATTTAGACCAGATGATAGCGCTGCGAAATATCTGTCCTAAAGAATTTCTTCTTATATCAGGTGACGATGCTTTGACACTGCCGATATTGTCTATAGGAGGTGTAGGAGTTATTTCTGTTCTTGCTAATATTATGCCTAATGAGGTAGAGGAGGTGGTAAGAAAGTTTGAACAGGGCAATATAAAAGAGGCACGAGATCTGCATTTAAGATTATATCCTATGATTAAGGATCTCTTTATTGAAACCAATCCTATTCCTGTAAAGGCTGCATTGGAGCTTATGGGAATTATTTCCGGTGAGCTTAGACTTCCAATGTGTGAAATTTCTCCTGGGAATAAGAAAAAGCTGCAAAAAACACTTAAGGAGTATGGGTTAATAAAATGAAAGTTAAAATTGCTATTTCAGGCTGTTCGGGGAAAATGGGTAAGATTATAGCTTCTCTTGCATTTAAAGAAGCTGGCATTAAGGTTGTTTCAGGAATAGAAAAGAAGGGGCATTCTTCTATTGGAGGGGATTTAGCCCTGTCTTTAGGTAATGCATCTTGCGGGATAAGTATAAGTTGCGATATAAGCAAAGCCATATCTATTACAGATGTTTTAATTGAGTTTACTGATCCCGAGACGACTCTTAAACATCTTGAGATTGTATCTGCATATAAAAAGAAAATGGTAATTGGTACTACAGGTTTTAAAGAGAGCCAGATAAAAAGAATAAAAGAGATATCCTCCAAAACAGCTATTTTAATGTCGCCTAATATGAGCATAGGAGTAAATGTTTTATTAAGCACAATTAAGGAGATGGTTAAATTATTGGGGGATAATTATGATATTGAAATCATAGAGATGCATCATAATAAAAAGAAGGATGCTCCTTCCGGAACAGCGAAAGAGATAGCAAATGTTATAAAACAGGTAAGGCGAAATATTAAGGTTTTATATGGCAGGGAGGGAATCACTGGATCACGAGGTAAAAATGAGTTATGTATACATGCTTTACGTTTAGGGGATATCATTGGAGAGCATAAAATCATACTCTCCGGGAATAATGAGAGAGTAGAACTATCGCATAGCGCAGGCTCGCGGGAGATATTTGCAAAAGGCGCAATTTTGGCAGCTAAATATATTGCTGGGAAAAAATATGGCCTTTACACAATGCAGGATATGCTTAATGAGCGGTTAAAATGAAAAGACGAGCGAAATTTTACTTTTTAGCTTCTGTCATTCTTGTCGGGTTAATTATTTCAGTATCTGATTTATTTTATTTTTTAGAGAAAAATGTAATAAGCAGTTATATTGTAAAAAGTAGTAGCAATGATAATTTTGTAGTAGTTACTGTAGAGGAAGAGGCTTTCAAGGAAAATAGGCTTTGGCCCTGGTCCGGAGATTGGCCTAAATATTTAATTTCTTTTCTTTTGGATATAAAACCGCAGAAGCTTGTTTTAGGCCCTTATTTTACAAAAGAAGTGAAAGATCTGAATGATTTTGGAAAAATCCTGAATTCTGATAAGCTACTGATTCCTTATAGTGATAAAATCGAAAGAAACGTTTTTGATTTTAAAAGCCATATGGTATTAAGGAAAAAAGGTTTCTACTCCTATTCCTACGTAAATTACGAGGGGTTGGCTACGATAGGATATTTTTTGGGGAATAAGAAGTTGTCTTTCAGGGAAGACCAGATTTTTAAAAAATTCTTTTTTTTAAATAAAAAAGATACCTTTAACAGTATAGCTGCATCAACTATTGCTTTATCCGGGTTTCTGAAAGTAGAAGGATACCGCAATGCCGATCTGGATGCCTTAAAAGGCAAGATAATATTTCTTGAGATAAACAATGAAAATTTAAATGCCGAAGTTGCGCAGCTTAAAGCTTTAATAAAGGGGGAGATTTTTTACATTTTACCCAGAGAATTCGAAATTTACCTGGCTTTATTTCTATTCTGTATACTTTATATACTCCTGAGGTCTCTTAAGACAAAACGGGCAATAGTTGTTTTTTTAATCTGTATTGCTATAAGCTTCCTGTTGCATAAATCCTATTTTAACCATACAAGGAATTACATAGAGCTGGGGCCGATACTTACTTTTGCTTTTCTTGGTTTAGCAGCATCGTTTATAGAAAGAGAATATGAATCACGTATTTATAGAAAAGAGAAGAATGAAGCTCAAATGGTGCGTATATTAAAGGAAAAGGATATTTTACCGCATTCTGTTTTAAGGTCTAACGGCGCTTATGTTGGCGTTAGCCGTTTTAAAATGGAAAAAGTGGGGGGAGATTTTTATCAATTCCTGGAGTTTGCCAAGGGTGAGCTTGGAATAGTTTTGGGATGGGTTCCGGGCGTGAGTTTTGAGAGGGTGCGTTATATTACAGAGGTTGTGCATAGCTGGCGGGATTTTGCCTCTATTTATAAAGAACCCGGGAAAGTTATGCAGGTTCTGAATAATTCTCTTTTTCGTTATGCCGAAGAAGCGAAATATGCAACTTTTCTTTATGCCCTCTATGATGCAAAGAAGGGTGTTCTAAAATATGTAAATGCCGGGCATGATCCGATAATTTTTATAAATAGTAACTCCGAGGTAAGAGTATTAGAGGCTGAAGAGCCGACTCCATTAGGCGTCGCCAGAGATGTGCCGTTTCACGAAGAGGAGATTCGTATTGATTCAAACAACTTGCTCATCTCTTATAGCGGCGGTATCGGAAAGTTGATCTCAAATTCAGGCGGTTTGAAAAGCGATTTCCTTGAATCCTGTAAAAAATATCTTGAACATAATCCTGAGCAGTTGTCGGATGAAGTATTTCATGAGCTTATGAAATACTATCCCGGGAAACCGGAGGAAGAATGGTCTTTACTCATTTTAAAGATAACGGGATGAATAAATCTGATCCCGGATTAAATATAAAGGATACAAATAGCCAAATAAACAATGATGAGGATATAGTTTTTCTTCTTTTTGAGGGGATTACCAGTCTTGAGCGCGGGATACAGGGATTAAATAAAAATGTAGTTACGACAGAAGGAAAGATAGATATTATTGCCGTAGATATGATTGGAAGAATAGTTTTAATTGAAGTGGGGACGCAAGATACCGAAGATTTGCTTTTTAAATCGATAGATCACTTTGATTGGGCGTTGACAAATATGAAAAACTTGAAAGAAAAATACAAGTTTTTTAATGTAGATTCGACATTAGCTCCCAGAATAATAATACTTGCTCCTTCCTATTCGGAAAGATTTATCAAGCGCGCTTCTTATTTGAACCCGACTTTTATTGACATATACGAATATCAAATCAAAGAGAGCCTAGGTGTGAAGAAAGTTTATTTCAGGCCTTTCTCATTCTTAAATCATAAAAAATGGGTTGTTTATTTAAGGACGAAATCTCTTGATGACCATTTAAACTATATGGAAGATGAAATTTTACGGGAGGTTTTAAAGAATTTTCTTGTAGAAATGCAGTCATTAAGAAATGATTACACTCTTGATACATCTCGTGGCTATGTGAGGTTTAAAGACAGGAAAGAAGATAGTATATTGAGTATATGTGTTTTAAAGAAATCATTTTGGGTCAATCTGGGGAACAAAAAATGGGATGGGCACCTTGTTAGAACTAAGGAAGCACTCAATTCTTTAAAACCTTTTATTTTGCAAAATATTAGGAAGGAGGTATAAGTGCAATCGGCTAATTTGAATTTTGATAAAGCAGAAAGACTGAAACAGCTGCCGCCATATCTTTTTGTAGAAATTGACCGCATAAAAAAAAGATTAATAAGTGAAGGAAAAGATATTATAGATCTGGGTATCGGCGATCCTGATCTTGCGACCCCTCCTGCAATAATAGAAGAATTTTACCGTACGGTAAAAGATAGCGAAAACCAACACTATCCCCTCGATCTGGGGCTTAAAACATTTAGGGCCGGTATAGCCAAATGGTTTTTGGAAAGATTCAAAGTGTCTCTTGATGCAGATACTGAGATTTTGCCTCTGCTTGGCTCTAAAGAGGGTATTGCGCATTTTCCGCTGGCCCTTGTTAATAGGGATGATACCGTTCTAATCCCGGAACCTTTATATCCTCCTTACAGAAGCGGTGCTATTTTCTCAGGAGCAAAAATAATTTATCTTCCTTTACTAAAAGAAAATAATTTCCGCCCCGATATTGAAAAATTAAGCAGGGATATACTCAAAAAAACAAAGTTGCTATACATAAATTATCCCAACAATCCGACTGCTGCTGTAGCGGATAAAGAATTTTTTAGTAATATTGTGAAATTAGCAAAGGAATATAACTTTTTTATACTTTCCGATCTCGCTTATTCAGAGATTACATTTGACGGTTACCGGGCTCCGAGTATACTTGAAATTCCTGAGGCAAGAGATATTGCAATTGAATTTCATTCGCTCTCAAAGACATTCAATATGACAGGGTGGCGGGTTGGATGGGCATGCGGGAATAAACAACTTATTGAATATTTAAGGCAAGTCAAATCTAATATAGATTCCGGAGTTTTTAATCCGATTCAATACGCAGCTCTGAAGGCATTGGATATATACGAGGATCATATATTGAATTTAAGGAATATTTATACCAGGAGAAGAGATATCTTTGTAGGTGAATTAAGAAAAGCAGGATGGGGAATTGATTTTCCTAAAGCTACATTTTATGTCTGGAGTAAAATACCAGTTGATATGGATTCAAGCCAATTTACTAAATTGCTGCTTGAGAAATGTTTTATCGTAGCAACGCCCGGAATTGGTTTCGGGTCTTCCGGAGAAGGGTATGTTCGATTTTCTTTAACTACAGAGGAGAGTCGTCTTAAAGAGGCTGCAGCAAGGATTTCAAAAGTTATATGAATCTTGTCTATCTGGGTTTGGGATCTAATATAAAAGATAAAAGAAAGAATTTAGAATCTGCTTTAGATGAGCTGGAAAAAGTATTTTCTATTTCTTCTGTTTCTTCTTTATATGAATCTAAACCTTGGGGTTACATAAAACAGGATAATTTTTATAATGCTGTAGTGCTATTAAAAGTTGATATTGAGCCTTTAAAGCTATTCTCTATTTTAAAAGGTATAGAATCAAAATTCGGCCGCAAGAAAGAGATAAAATGGGGCCCCAGGGTTTTGGATATAGATCTTTTGCTTTATAATAATGAGGTTATAGATATGCCCAATTTAAAAATTCCGCACCCTTTTATCTCTGAGAGAGCTTTTGTGCTATTGCCGCTTCTTGAGCTTAGTCCTGGGCTGATAAACCCTCAAAATAAGATAAGTTTTCATGAAGATTTGGTCAGGTTGAAAGGTAATCAAGAGATAAAAAAAATAGCTTCATTTAATAAGGAATCATTTGTCTGGCATGAGGATATTTAACAGAGAAAATAATCTTAGAAAGCATCTAGCTTACTTCAAGAAAGAAGGTAATAGCATAGGTTTTGTGCCTACAATGGGTGCTTTCCATGACGGCCATTTGAGTTTGATTAGGCGTGCAAGGCGATTTAATGATATAGTTATAGTAAGCATATTTATAAATCCGATACAATTTGCAGCCGGCGAAAATTATAAGGAATATCCCAGGGACTTAAAAAGAGATTTAGAACTGGCTTCTCAGGAAGGAGTAGATATTGTTTATTGTCCTCTTACAAGTGAAATCTATCCAACAGATTTTTGTACCTATGTGACTGTTAATGGCCTTGAAGATGTTTTATGCGCAAAGATGCGTCCGGGGCATTTTAAAGGGGTTGCTACGGTGTGTGCGAAATTGTTTAATATAGTAAGTCCGGATGTGGCTTATTTCGGCCAGAAGGATGCGCAACAGACAGTAATAGTAAAAAAGATGATTCAGGATTTAAATATGCCCTATAAAATTAAAGTTTTGCCTACTGTTAGAGAGAAAGACGGTTTAGCTATGAGTTCCAGAAATAGTTATCTTTCAGATAGTGAACGGGGGAAAGCTAGTATTATTTATGAGGCATTAAAGAGGCGGAGGAAATGTTTTCAAAAGGCGAACGTGATGCTGCTAAAATAAAA
>CAZAPE010000039.1:0-2592 GCA_964487065.1 uncultured Planctomycetia bacterium
ACTCAGTACCGGAAATGTTTCACATTTCTCGGTGCCAAATCAGGGGGGATACATTTCCATTATCCGCTGAGAGTGCTAAAATTATTTTAAGAATTTTAGCACATCTTTCGAAGCGGAAAACACTAATCCCAACAAGTCCCAACGTATCGTCGGGGCGAGTTGGCTCCGTTGAATATGCAAAAATTATTTTCAAGAATTTTTGCATATTTTATGAAACGGAGCATATTAAACATTCGCCTTTCCAGAGACTAAAATCTTAGGCATAAGTCATAAGTGCGAATTATCCCCCCTTGATTTCTCCGAAACCCTGTGAAATGCAAAGCATTTCCAGGACTCAGTACCGGAAATGTTTCACATTTCTCGGTGCCAAATCAGGGGGGATACATTTCCATTATCCGCTGAGAGTGCTAAAATTATTTTAAGAATTTTAGCACATCTTTCGAAGCGGAAAACACCAAGCGCAACATCGTAAGCAAATTACAACCATCTCTTACGCTTAAAATAAGCAAGCATTACCAGAACTATAGAAATTATAATCCCCCATGTAAAGATGTAACCATAGCGCCAATTTAATTCCGGCATATTAAAGACTGACGCTTGGGGATTAAAATTCATTCCGTAAACTCCAGCGACGAAAGTTATAGGAATAAAAATAGTTGCTATAATAGTCAAAACTTTCATAACTTCGTTCATTTTATTACTCATACTGGAAAGATAGATATCTAACATACCAGAAATCATGTCTCGTGATGTTTCTATATTATCTATTACCTGTATAGTATGGTCATAAAGGTCGCGTAGGAATATTCCGGTTGATTTTTTTATTAACTTTGACTCTGCGCGTTCCAAACCTCCTATCACTTCGCGAAGCGGCCAAACGGACTTGCGCAGGTAAATCATCTCCCTTTTATAATTGTGGATTGACTGCAATGTCAAAGGAGTGGGATTCGTAACCAGTTCTTCTTCCATAACCTCTATCTTTTCGCCGAATTTCTCAAGTATTACAAAATAGCTATCAACAATAGCATCGATAAGAGAGTAGGAAAGATAATCAGAGGACATTTTACGAATCCTTCCTTTAGAACTCCTGATCCTGTCTCTTATATTTCCAAAAACATCCCCTTCTGTCTCCTGAAACGAGATCACAAAATTTTCGCCAAATATTAAGCTAATCTGCTCTATCTTTGTTTCTGATTCCTGAACGGCGATAGAAAACATCTTTAAAACGATAAATATGTAGTTTCCGAAATCCTCGAATTTAGGCCGCTGTTGGGTATTAACGATATCCTCAAGAATCAAAGAATGTAAATCAAAATGTTTGCCTATTTTTTCAATTATATTTAAATCATGAATACCATCTATATTAATCCAGGTAACCGTAGAAGTATCCCTGAAAGGGAAACACTCCTCAACGCTGCCTACTTCTTTTTCTCTGAAATTGGATTCATCATAATCAATGATTGAAATTTTTACTTTTGAAATCCGCTCCTGGCCTATATGAATCAGCGTTCCAGGAGGTAAACCAGCAGTTTTCGATTCTTTTGTAAATATTTTCATAATTTTTGCTACTTCCTATAAAAACTCTTTTTTCTATTCTACTACTTAAAGAGCTATTTAAACACAATTTTTTAAAACAAAACAGCAAAAATTTTAAAAAACTTCCCTAGCAAAGATAAGTCTTTTGTATTTTTTTTAACTATCTTATAATTAGAACATGGAAAATAGAACTCTTGTACCCCGGAAATTATTAGAAAGCTATCATGAAAATTATGAAATCGATATATCCAAACCCCACATAGTTGATATAAGAAACAGATATGCACTATTAAAACTGCATAAAATAATTAAAAAATACCTTAAGCCTGACAAGAAAAAAAAGATTTTAGAAATAGGCTGTGCGCCGGGAGCCTGGCTCAATTATTTCAAAACCTATTATAAATACAATCCCTACGGTATAGAGTTATCCTTAACTGGATGCCTAAAAAGCAGAAAAAACTTTGAAATTTTTTACTCTCATGCCGATATAGTATGTGCAGATGCACTGAATATGCCGTTTAAAGATGGGGCATTCGATGTCGTATTCTCTATGGGCTTGATTGAACATTTCAGCAATCCAGCTGATATTATAAACACACACATAAATCTTACAAAGAAAAATGGACACGTAATAATCGTGGTGCCTAACTATACCCGGCTGAACAAAAAAATACTCCAGAAATCATCGCGATCTGATGAGCTCTTTTTGAGTGCACATAATTTTAGTGTCTGTAATAAAAAGGGATTGAAAAAAAATACCTCTACAAAAGATGTAAAAATAAAATTTCTATCATCGTGTGGGATATTTTATCCTGAGATATACAATTTGAATCTTGCAAATGTTCCGCAAAAAATTAATTTATTACACAAAAGAATAACTGCTTTTGTGAAATTTCTTCCTTTCTTTGATAATACCCCTTTAAGCCCCTTCGTAGTTCTTATCGCAGAGAAAAAATAAACGCTTTAAAAATATTTACATACTTCGAATATGACTTAATGCAACCTGTATATGCTTTAAAAGTATATTTTTAGCATCCTCTGAAAATGCTTTTGAAT
>CAZAPE010000039.1:2602-4904 GCA_964487065.1 uncultured Planctomycetia bacterium
ACATGGAAAGTAAAATTATACTCTTAAACTCCTCAGCCGCCTCAATAATCATCTCTATTGTATTGATCTTAGCCTCAAATATTTCTTTTTCTCTTAAGTTTATAATTTTACTTTCCATGTACAATACAGACAAAGAAAGCGCAAATACAAAAACAAAAAAACCTAAATTTAAACGATATCTATTACTAAATTCCTTCATGATTACATCCTTTATACCTTAAATATATTATATAGGGTTTAAAAGACCGCTGCAACATATATAAAAAAGGGATAGATTAAATTTAATCTATCCCTTTAAAAAACTGTTATTATCTTACTAACTTCTTTAACTCCGCACCGGCTTTAAAAACAGGAACTTTCCTGGCTGCAATTTTGATTGCCTTTCCTGTTTGAGGATTGCGGCCCATTCTTGCCTTTCTCTTGCTGACCTTGAAAGTACCAAAACCAACCAAAGACACAGAACCACCCTTCTTTAAAGTCTTCTTGATGCTATCGATTACTGCATCCAGCGCTATCGCCGCCTCTTTCTTTGTGCACACTGCTTTTGCTACTTCTGCTACCAATTCTGCTTTATTCACTTACTTCACCTCCTTTTTGTTCTTGTTAGCGATTTATTTTAAAAGCATTAACTTACTAAGTCAACACTAATAAAAACTATTAACTCTTTGATGCTACTCTTGATTTTTCCTTTTTAGACTCTGCTTTTGATGTTTCACCGCACCAACAGTAAAGACAGAGTTTATCTTTAACAATTCCAATTGCTTTAATCATATCATTTAAATCTTGATAATAAAGAGACGTAACTCCGATATCAGCCTTAATCCAAGAAACCATCTTTTTATATTTTTCTGAATTAGTATCAAGGTATTCGGATATATCTTCCACATCATGGCCCTCAATAGCTTTAATCGCACGCCTTGCGGCTAATTCAGATATAGAACGCGTAGAAAGATTGAATTTACACGGGAACATAAGGGGCGGACAGGCAATTCTAACATGAACCTCTTTAGCCCCGCAATTTAAGAGTTTATTTATAGTATAATTCCTAAGCTGAGTTCCTCTTACGATTGAATCATCGCAGAGGACGATTTTGTTGTTTTCGATAATATCTTTTATAGGTATAAGCTTCATTGTGGCAATTAAATCTCTCAATTCCTGCGATGGAGGAGTATAGCTTCTACCGTAACCAGGGGTGTACTTAACAAGCGGGCGCCGGTATGGTTTTCCCGATTCCATAGCATAACCCAAAGCATGGGAAGTCCCGGAATCAGGAACACCGCAGACAAGATCAACATCCAAATTCTTATCTCTTTTAGCTAAAAATCTTCCGCTTCTCTCCCTTACCATTTCAACATTTATACCTTCATAACTTGAAGCTGGAAAACCTGTATATATCCAGAGGAATGAACATATTCGAAGCCTCTCATTGCCAGGGCGTTTGGTTACGATTCCATTTTCACTTATCAAAATAACCTCACCAGGTTCAAGATATTTCTCAACCTCAAAACCCAAATTTTGAAATGCACTGCTTTCTGTTGTAACTGCCCAGGAATCTTTATTTCTTCCGACAACAAGCGGGGTACAACCATACCTATCCCTTGCAGCATATATGCCATCTTTATTTAAGATAAGCAAAGAGCATGACCCTGCTATAAGATCAAACATTTTCTCAATACCGGAAATCAAATTATCTTTTTGAACAATTATCTTTGCAACCAGCTCAGTCATATTAACACCTGCTTTGCTGACTTCACTGAATGTCATACCATTACGCAGCATATCATCTGCTAATTTTCTTCCATTCTCTAAATGGCCGTTGGTAACAATACAAAAAGGTCCGAATTTTGAATTTTGATATATAGGCTGCTCATCAAGATCGCTTATTACTCCGATACCTTTATTCCCAGAAACAGCGCTTATTTCAGATAAAAATTTAGACTTAAACTGGCTCTGGCTAATGCTGTGAATCTGGCGCCAGAAACCATCCCCCAAAACTGCCATCCCACCGTACTCAGTACCAAGATGAGAATGGTAATCGACACCATAGGCTAAAATACGCGTAATATCTGTTTTTGCAATTGCTCCGAATATTCCGCTCATCTTATGTTCCTTTTGGTATAATATTGTTTGACTCTACAGCACACTGTTTAAGTATTATACATTTTAAATTACTAAATATCTATAAAATTTTTTTTGGAAAGCTTTTTCATAGAAATAACTTATTAGATAGGATCTTGATAATGCATACTATCAAGCATAGGTTGTAATTTTGCTATCTCAGTCGCAGGCAGGTTCCATTCTC
>CAZAPE010000039.1:4914-13619 GCA_964487065.1 uncultured Planctomycetia bacterium
ATTTTGAAATAAATCTATTCCTCTTATCCACGTCCTTAACTACATGCGCTATTTCTTCCAGAGATTGTTTTAAGTACTCTATTATATAATTGTACATATCTGCAACCCTTTGTTTTCTACTATAATTATATCATATTTTTTGCTAAATTACAATGTTCTAAAAGATTTTTAAAAAGAATGCTTTACACTCGTTTTACTTCAAAAAGGCGGGAAAACGCAGCAATAACTCCCGCTTTAACAATACATTAGAGCTGCTTTTGAGATGGGGGTCATTTTCTATCAACGCAAATGCTTCATAACGCGCAACATCCAACAAATCCATACTGGAACCAAGATACTGAAATCTCATATCCATAAACCCGTGTTGACTTATACCAAATATCTCACCAAATCCCCGTATTTCTAAGTCCTGTTCTGAAATCTTAAAACCGTCCTCTGTCTCGACCATAGTTTTAAGCCTCTTTGTCGCCTCTTTTGTATTAGCATCCGCAATTAAAACACAATAGCTCCTCTGCCCCGAACGCCCCACTCTACCACGTAGCTGATGCAGCTGCGAAAGACCAAACCTGTTTGCCTCTTCAACTATCATTATTGATGCATCCGGAACATCAATCCCTACCTCAATAACTATTGTACTTACAAGAACCTTGATGATACCTTTTTCGAATTCAGCGATTATTTTTTTCTTATCAAGAGATAACATTTTACCATGCAAAAGAAACGCTTTACCCGGGCCTAATATGCTTACAACCTCTTTATAGACTTGCTCAACTGCCTTTACTTCAGAGAGAGAATCTTCTTCTATCCTTGGACACACGACAAAACCCTGCATGCCTTCCTGAACCATCTTTTTCAAAAATTCATAAACGTTTTTCCTTCTCGCTTCTTCCACCCAGTAAGTACTTGTTTTTTTCTCACCAAATGGTGATTCCTTCATTGTTGATATATCCATATCGCCAAAGAGCGTTAAAGCAAGCGTCCTTGGAATAGGAGTTGCAGTCATAATAAGATAATCCGGGGCTTTAGCTTTACACCGAAGAGCCATGCGCTGTCTGACACCAAATTTGTGCTGCTCATCAACTATAACAAGTCCGAGATTATTAAAAACAACATCCTCACTTATTAAAGCATGGGTACCGATAACAACATCAATATTTCCATTTCTTAAATCCTGCTTCAGCTCTTTTTCATAATCCTTATCCATATTCCCTATAAGTATCCCGACTTCAATATCGAATTTTGCAAGAATTCGAGCAATCTTTACATACTGCTGCTGTGCAAGTATCTCGGTCGGAACCATGATCGCTGTTTGATAACCACTTGAAGATGCAAGTAAAGATGCATAAGAAGCAACAACCGTTTTCCCTGTTCCAACCTCTCCCTGGAGCAACCTCTTCATAGGGCTGTCTTTTGCCATATCTATCTCTATCTGATCAAAGACTTTCTCTTGATCTTTTGTGAGCTTAAAAGGGAGATTATTCAGGAAGCTTTTCCTCAAGTCGAAGTCAAATTTATGCGCTATGCCATTTTTGCTAGATTTTCTTTTTGTTTTCTTTAAACCCAAAGCAACCTGCAGGAGAAACATCTCCTCAAGCGCAAACCGCTGTTGTGCCTGGATAATGATATTTTCATCTTCGGGAAAGTGAATGCTATATATTGCATTAACAATATCCGGCAGATTAAGCTTCCTTCTAATTTCAAGAGGCAAAAAGTCGCTTAAAAGACTAGAAAAATCAGCTAGAGCAATTTTTATGATTTTTCGCATAAATTTTTGAGTTAATTTAGCGCTTAAAGAATAAATAGGCAGTATTCCTAAAATCGGCTCTCTTTCATCAAGAATTTCAAAATCAGGCGCTAAAATTCTTAACTTTTTGTAGTAATCAATCCTGCCGAAAAGAAGGATTCTCTGCCCCTTTTTTATAATATCAGACAGGTAACCCTGATTAAACCAGGTAGAAATAATCACACCGCTTTTATCATCTATAAAAGCTTCGAATATGTTCATGCCGCGGCGACTCTTCCTTGAATAAGTCGCGATAACCTCTCCACTTATTAGGGAAACTCTATTAATAATAAGAGCGGATATTTTCTCTAGCTTTCTCCTGTCTTCATAGCGGCGCGGAAAATAATAGAGCAGCTCCTTGAGAGTCTTTATTTGAAGCCTGCCAAGCTCCTCGGCACGCTTGGGGCCAACTCCTTTTAAATAACGGACATTATCTAATAAGCTATTATAAGACATAGTATCATTTAGGGCGCAGAGTCAAGGGTTCAGGGTACAGGGTTTAGGGTTCAGGATATAAAACACAAACCGCTGAATCATCTTTTACCTGAGAACTTAACTCTTTTTTGCTGTTTTATCTGCTTGCATTTTATCCTATAGATATGATAGTATTTAGCCCTCATATTTACAAGTAAACTTGATTGAACATAAAGTTAACAAGGAGGAATTTATAAATGAGTAAGATATGTAGTATATGCGGCAAAGGTCCGGTTGCTGGAAGATCTATCATCCGCCGCGGTCTTGCCAAAAAGAAAGGTGGGGTTGGCAAAAAAACAACAGGTATAACAAAAAGAAGATTTTTGCCTAACCTGCAAAGTGTAAGAGTAAAAATAGACGGCAAAACAAAAAGAATCAGAATCTGCGCATCCTGCATTTCAAAAAGAAAATCTATAAAATCAGCTTAGATTGTCTTGGGGTGACAATCTATAATCTTCCAGGAACAAAGTTACGCTCTTAACCCCTTCCCAGATATCAGAAGCAGCAGAATATACGATATCAATTAAATCATTTAGCGCTGGTATTGATTCTGCCTCGCCGTTCTTAGGCTTTAAAAGAGCCTGATGGCTATAATTACCCTTCTTAACCCAGATCTTATAAAAGTTCCGTGCTAAGAGCCTGGGTTCAGATATTACCCGAACTGACTTTGTTAAGAAAATCGGCTCTGGATTTTCTGCGCCAAATGGAGAGAGTTTCTCTATATCCTCAAAGAAGGCTGCGTTAATAGATTCAAAATCCAACTCGGCATCTATATCTAATTTCGGTATAAAAGGATGCTCTTTTGATACCTCTTTAGCATATAAATTTAAACGGCTTCTTAATTGATCAAAGTTTTGCTTCTTTAACACCACTCCACATGCCCCAGCATGACCTCCGAATTCATCCAAAATATCAGAACAAGATGAAATCGCATCAAAAATATTAAATTCCGGTATCGAACGCCCGGAGCCTTTTAATAAATCTCCGCTTTCAGAAAGCACTATAGAGGGACAGTAATAATTATCGCTGAGTTTTGATGCCACTATACCTAAAACACCCGGATGCCAATCTTCTCCTTTTACAATGAGAAAACTTTCGCTGGAAAAATCAAATTCGTTTTCGATATAATTAGATGCCTGTTTAAAAATTGCAGCCTCTATTTCGCGGCGCTTTTTATTAAACCTTTCAAGCTTATTAGCAAGAGAATCTGCTTCTTCATCTGAGCTTGCAATCAATAGCCTGAAAGCATCCTGAGCTGAATCTATCCTACCTACAGCATTTAAGCGTGGAGCGATAATAAAAGCAATATTTCTTATACTTATACTTTCAGGCTTTAACCCGGCAATTCGATAAAGCTGTTTTAATCCCAATCTTTTTGTGTTTTTTAAAAATTGCAAGCCCAGCTTAACGAATATTCTATTCTCGCCTTTTAAACCGGCAACATCCGCAACGGTACCTAAACAAACTAAATCCAATAGCTCTAATAAAGAATTATTTAAACTACCTTCCATAGCCTGTAACAATTTAAAAACAAGCCCCACAGCAGCTAAGTCTTTCTCCGGGTATAGACAAGTCTCCTGCCAGGGATCTATCATAGCATACGCTTTAGGTTTAATGCTCTCCCTTGGCCTGTGATGGTCAATAATTATAACATCTATGCCGGAATCAAAAAGCTCTTCTATCTCATCGTATGCAGTTATTCCGCAATCAACAGAAATGAAAAGTGAGACTGCTTCTTTTTGGGCAATTTTAACTGCATTAATACTTATACCGTAACCCTCCTCTATCCTGTGCGGCAGATATGGGATAACTTCTAAGCCCTGGCCTTTAAGAAACTCATACAGCAGAGTAAGCGATGTTATTCCATCGACATCATAATCTCCAGAAATTAAGATTTTTTCTTTGTTTTTGATTGCCTTTTTCAATCTGCCAACAGCAAGAGGCATATCCTTAAGTAAAAATGGATCCGGCAAATCATAGAATGATTGCGAAAGGAATTTTTCTGCCTGAAATATATCTTTAATTGATCTGTTTAAAAGCAGCCTGGCAAGCAGAGGTGAAACACCTAAACTTTTTATAAAATCATCTAATATTTTTTTTTCTTGTTCAAGCAGATTCCAGGCTTTTCTCATAATGATTCTACTTGAAAAAACCCTTCTGCATAGGAGGTTTTTAAATCTAAACGCTGGGCAAGGTTTTTGTCCTTCTCAATAACTCTTGTTAAAAAAGATTGCTCAGGAGGATTAAAATCAGGGTTTTTAAGCTGCGATTTATGCTCCATTAAAGCATGAATTTTCAACTGCATTAACTCTTCATTAAAACCCACGCAGAAGTTTACTTCATTCGGCTTAAAATCCGCCCAGATGCTGTTATAGCAATATATAATTGTTTTAATCTCATACTGCAGTAACGCCTCATCTATTATTTCCGCGCTTTTTTTATGCGTTGAATTCGGATCTTCATCTATGCAAACAAAGACGATATCGGGCATAAATGTTGTCAACATATTATATACTGCCTCTATGTCTTCCAGATCAGGAACCCTTGTCTTGTAAAAAGGCAGATCCATAAACTCCAGATTCTTCTCATGCACTCCTAATATCTTATTTGCCCTTATAGCCTCTTTTCTGCGTAGCTGTTTCTTTTTATGGTCTGAAATTTTTTCTGTTATTCCTCTTTCCCCGTCAGTAAGATAAGCGATTTTAAAAAGATTCCCTCTTTGCGCGATTTTATACATCGTAACTCCAACACCAATTATATCATCGTCCGGGTGTGGGGAAAAAACCAGAATCTTCTTATGTTTTGGTATATAATCTATCAATCTTTCTTATTCCCCAACCATTCCACTACTACTGGAGATGCTATGAATATTGATGAATATGTACCGACTACTACACCAACAAGAAGAATAAACGCAAAGGGATTGATAACCTCTCCGCCGAAAAGATACAGCGAAAGCACAGTAAGAAGAGTAGTAAGCGAGGTAAGAATAGTTCTGCTTAAAGTCTGGTTTATAGAATTATTTACAAGTTCTGAGAATTTAATCTTTTTCTGCAAGCGCATGTTCTCTCTAATGCGGTCAAAGACAACAATAGTATCATTAATTGAATAACCCACAATTGTAAGAAGCGCTGCAATTACAGGAAGCGAAAATTCTCTTCCTGTCAGACTTAAAGCCCCGGCACTTATCAGTACATCATGTATAAGAGCAATAATAGCAGCTATGGCAAATTTGAATCTAAACCTTATAGCAATGTATAGGCACATAGCGATAAGAGAGAAAGTAATGGCATTAATAGCCTTCTTTCTTAAATCCTTTCCTACCATTGCCCCGACACTCTCGGCACGCAGAAGTTCAACATTACTTTCACCGAATTTTTCCTTAAATTTTGCAACAATCTCTTCCGTTGATCCTGAATAAGTGCGTATAATATAACGCTGCGTATCTTTAACTCTCTGTATTAATGAATCTCCGATATTAATATCTTTTAACACTTCTCTTAAATCATTAGTTGTAAGCTGGGCCTTAAACTCGTATTCCTGTAAAATTCCGCCGGTAAAATCAATACCGAAATTCTTCTCTCCTCTTTTAATAAAAGATGTTAAACCAACGACTATCAAAAACAGCGAAAGAGCATAGGCAAAATATCTTTTAGACATAAATCGTAGTTGTGGGACTCTGGGAAAGAATGAAAGCATCGGTAATTTATGCAGTCCTTTGGAAGTTAAAAAATCGAAAATAACCCTGGTAACAAAAAGAGCTGTAAACATACTTGCAATTATACCTATGCTTAAAGTAGTCGCAAATCCGCGTATAGGTCCGGTGCCGAACTGAAAAAGTATAATCGCTGCTATCAAAGTAGTTAAATTGGCGTCAAAAATCGTTAAGAATGCTTTTTTGTATCCCGCCTGTACGCTCGCAGCGAGAGTCTTGCCTAATCTCAGCTCCTCCCTTATTCTCTCGTATATCAATACATTGGCATCAACTGCCATACCAATTGTTAAAACTATACCGGCTATCCCCGGCAATGTTAAAGTTGCCCCAAAATACCCTAATGCTCCGAGGATTATTATTATGTTTAAAACTAATGCGATAAACGCAACAAAACCTGCCAAAATATAATATATAACCATAAAAACAGTAACTGCAAAGCCTCCATACATTACTGCATGCAAACCTTTATCGATTGAATCTCTGCCTAAAAGCGGCCCTACAGTTCTCTCTTCTTCAATCACTAACGGAGCAGGCAGAGCGCCTGCATTCAATACAATTGCAAGATCACTTGCTTCTTCCAATCCAAATCTGCCAGTAATTACAGCCTGCCCTGAGGGAATCTTTTCTTTTATTACCGGAGCCGATTGAACCTTAGAATCCAAAATAATTGCGAGACGTTTACCAACATTTTCAGATGTAATTTTTGCAAATTTTCTGCCTGCCTTAGAATCAAACTCTATTCCTACTAAAGGCTGGTTAAACCTTGACTCATCAAAACGCACCTCTGCATTAACAAGCGCATCCCCGGTAAGTACAGCCTCTTTTTGTAATAGCAAAGGCTCCTCATCCAAATATTTAAGCTCATACCCTTCTGGTATACTGCCTTCCAAAGCACGCCTCATCATTGAGGGGTCTTTTGACTCTAATTTGAATTCCAAAAGTGCAGTCTGACCGATTAAGTTAACCGCTCTATCCCTATCGGTAATTCCGGGAAGCTGAATCAGTATTTTATCCTTACCCTGTTTCTGAAGCACAGGCTCCTTAACTCCAAATTGGTCTATCCTGTTGCGAAGGATTTCAAGCGCTCTGTCAACGGCTCCCTTTTGGGCCTCTTCATCTATCTTTGAAGTATCTACCCTTAAAATCAAATGCATTCCGCCTTTCAAATCCAATCCTAATTGAATCTTTTCTCCTAGAGGATAAAAACTCCAGATAGAAAGACCAACAACTGCAAATATTATAATTAACTTTAATAAAGAGTTCCTCATATCAGAACGCCTCCTTTATATATTTCGACCCTCAAGATTCTATTCCTTAATTTAAAAATACTATACTGCTTGCGTATCTTTTATCTTTGCAACAGCTGTCTTCTCCACAAGAAGCTTCGTATTTTCATCAACCTTTAGGAGTATGGAATCTTTTTTTATATCCTGTATCACTCCATGGACTCCGCCTATCGTTACAACCTGGTCGTTTCTCTTCAACCCCGCAATCATACCCTGATGCTGTTTCTGTTTTTTCTGCTGCGGTCTTATAAGCAGAAAATAGAAAATAAAGAAAATTATAAATAGCGGGAACAATGCTGCAATTGGATTTGGCTGAGTCGCTTCAATCTGTGCGAATATCATCTTCTTCCTCCGGATAAAATGTTAAAATTTCTCTCTTAAACTTCTGCCAGGTTTTGCTCTTTAAAGCCTTTCTTATTTTTTGTATAAGTTTACTATAGAAATAGACATTATGAAAGGACAAAAGTCTTAAGCCCAAAACTTCAGAACTATTAAATAAATGCCTTATATACGCACGGGAATAGCTCCTGCATACAATACAGTCGCAATCAGGATCAATGGGTGAAGAGTCATCCTTGTATTCTGCATTTCTGATTACTCTTTTTCCCTTCCAGGTAAAAGCAGTACCGGTACGGCCGTATCGGGTAGGTATTACACAATCAAACATATGACATCCAAAATCAACTGCAATGACAATATCCCTCGGCGTGCCTACCCCCATTACATATATAGGTGTTTTTTTGGGAAGATTCTTGGCTACAAACTCAATTATCTCATATACAAGCCCTCGAGGCTCTCCTACGCTAACCCCTCCTATTGCATAGCCATCAAAACCGATTTTGAGAATCTCTTCTATTGATTTAAGACGCAAATTCTTATAACTTGAACCTTGAATTATGCCAAACAAAAGAGGTCTTTTTTTGCTTTTAAAATCGTGAAATTCTAAAAAATGCTTTTTACTCCTTTCTGCCCAACAGGTAGTATTTTGCAATGCATTCTTAACTTCAGCTTCAGACGCAGGGTATGCAACCGGCTCATCCAAAGGCATCAATATATTGCTTTTTATATTTAACTGTATGTCTATAACTTTCTCCGGCGTAAGAAAATGCTTTGCGCCATCTAAATGAGAATTGAATTCAACGCCCTCCTTTGTAACTTTTCTAAGCCTGGCCATACTGAAAACCTGATATCCGCCGCTATCAGTAAGTATATGCCCGTTAAAAGACATGAATTTCCCGAGTCCACCCGCTTTTTTAATCGTATCTACCCCGGGCCTTAAATAGAGATGGTATGCATTTGCAAGCAGAATTTTATAACCCATAGAGCTTAAGTCTTGAGATGAAAGCGTCTTTACTGTTGCTTTGGTAGCAACAGGCATAAAAACTGGCAACTCCTGGTTAAATAATTTCATCTCCCCTATCCCTATATGCTATATACTGTTTCTAAT
>CAZAPE010000040.1:0-12169 GCA_964487065.1 uncultured Planctomycetia bacterium
CCTTAGAAATCGCATAGCGATTTCAATCCTAAAGGACGTCCTGTAGACAGGGACTTAGTCACGGAAATCCTTTGGATTTCACGGGGTTGAATTTAGCAGGACCAGCCCCTGAAATCTGAAAGATTTCAAGGGGGCATTTCACAGGGTTTCAGAGAAATCAAGGGGGATAATTCAGACAGACAACTTAAGTTCACATATCTCGATGCCAAGCCGGATAGAATACTTCCCGCTGATTTACTTCGTAAATCAAACATGCGGTGATAATTCGCCCATGTTACTTATGTTCACTAACGTTCCATAAGTAACGGGCTCATTATATCTTTTTAAACACAATACAGGCATTATGACCGCCAAAACCCAAGGAATTTGAAAGCACAACCTCTACTTTCGCTGACCGCGCCGCATTGGGAACATAATCCAAGTCGCATTCTGGATCAGGATACTCGTAATTTATTGTCGGAGGAAGAACCTGGTCTTTAATAGTCAAAACAGATGCTACCGCCTCAACACCGCCACCTGCGCCAAGCAAATGTCCAACCATAGACTTGATAGAACTAACTCCGATATTGTAAGCATGGCTTTTAAATAATCTCTTTATAGCAATAGTTTCCATCTTGTCATTAAGCTCTGTCGATGTTCCATGAGCATTTATATAATCGACATCTTCTACATTTAGTTTTGCATCTTCTAAGGCTTGTTTCATGGAATTATATGCACCCTCACCGTCAGGGCAAGGGGCTGTTTGATGGTACGCATCACAACTGGAGCCAAAACCGGTAACTTCTGCATATATATGTGCGTTCCTATTTTTAGCATGCTCATACTCTTCAAGCGTTAATATTCCTGCTCCCTCTCCCATTATAAAACCGTCTCTCTCTTTATCAAAAGGCCTGCTTGCTCTCTCGGGCTCATCGTTTCTGGTTGAAAGAGCACGCAACGAACAAAACCCTCCAACCCCAAGATGAGTAATACATGATTCCGTACCGCCTGCAAGCATAACATCTGCATAACCATCCTGGATAAGCCTTAGAGCATCACCTATTGAATGGCTGCCTGAAGCACAGGCAGTAACTACGCAGTGGTTGGGACCTTTAAATCCCAATGCTATTGCCACCTGCCCCGGAGCCATATTGACAATCATTAAGGGAATTAGAAACGGAGTAATCCTGGAAGGACCCTTTGTTTCATAAACCTTGCACTGATCTTCAACAAGACGAAGCGCACCAATGCCGGAACCTATTACAACGCCGCAACGCAAAGCATCTATTGAATCCCTATTTAATCCAGAATCTTCAAATGCCTTAATTGAAGCGTAAACAGCAAATTGAGTAAATCTCTCCATGCGCTTTAGCTCTTTGGGATTTATATAGATAGAAGCATCAAAATCTTTTACCTCGCCTGCTATACGGGAATTAAATTTCGAAGCATCAAACTGACTAATCAAAGACACTCCGGATTTAGCACTCTTAAGGGAGTCCCAGAATATCTTTATATCATTGCCTACCGGACTTACAACTCCCAATCCTGTTACTACTACACGTTTTTTCATAACATTTCTTAAGTTAAAAACCCTTTTCTAAAATTATGCCGAGCTTTTCATTGCTCGGCATAATTTTTTATTGCTTTAAACTCTCAAAACGAGTATCAATTACGCTTCTTGACCTTGAGATTTTTCTGCAATATACTTCACTGCATCAACAACTGTACGAATCTTTTCAGCGTCTTCATCAGGAATTTCGATACCAAACTCCTCTTCAAAAGCCATAACTAACTCTACTGTATCCAGAGAATCAGCTCCAAGATCATCCACAAAGGAAGATACATCTGTTATTTCATCCTCTTTAACATTTAACTGCTCTGATATTATCTTCTTTACCTTCTCAGCAATACCCATCTTTGTCCTCCTTTTTTTAAACAAAAGATTTAAGGCCTAAATTATATATCATATAAAATACATTAAGTCAATAACTAATATAAAAACCGTACAAAAAATATCACATCACCATCCCGCCGTCAACAACTAATACCTGTCCCGTCATATAGGAAGCTAAATCGCTGGCCAAAAAAAGAGCTGCATTAGCTACATCAGAAGGTTTCCCAAATTTTGCCAACGGAATTCTCTTAAGCATCTCCTCCTTAACTGTATCAGGTAAAGTATCTGTCATATTTGTCTCTATAAACCCCGGAGCGATAGCATTGACATTGACATTGCGTCCTGCAAATTCTTTCGCCAGCGACTTTGTAAAAGCTATGAGCCCTCCTTTAGAAGCTGCATAGTTCGCCTGGCCCGCATTGCCTATGATTCCAATAATAGAGGCAATGTTTATGATTTTACCCTCTCTTTGTTTAAGCATATATTTTGATGCAGCCTTACTACAGTTGAAAGCCCCTTTAAGATTAACCTTAAGCACTATGTCCCATTCATCCTCAGACATCCTAAGAATTAAATTATCGCGCGTCAGACCGGCATTATTGATAAGCACATCTATTTTGTTAAAGCTCTTATATATGTCCTTGAAAACATTCTCCACCTCAGAAAAGATTGATACATCGCAGACAAAACTCAAAGATTTTCTACCTTCTTTTTTAACCTCTTCCTGAGTTTGCAAAACTCCCTTAGCATCCAAATCAATACAGGCTACATCATAGCCCTGGCGCGCAAAAACAAGAGCAATCTCCTTTCCTATACCCCTGGCAGAACCTGTAACTATGGCAAGCCTGTTTTTAAGAATATCCATTTATACCTCCTCTAAAATCAGTTCATCATAAAAATATTTTATATCTGAAAAAGTTTCAATATTAAAAACTCGTAAATTAGAATCTATCTTCCTTAAAATTCCTTTCAGCGTTTTTCCGGGACCTATTTCCAGAAACGTAGTAATCCCTATATCAACCATAGTCTTAACGCACTCAACCCACAATGTTGTATGATTTACCTGATTTACCAAATTCGCCTTAATTTCCTGTGGAAGAAAAGAAAAATAGGCATTCACATTGCTTACGACAGTAAACTTCGGCCTGCTTACTGTCACATCATTAAGATAAAGCATCAATTTTTTTGCAGCTGAGTCCATTAAAGAAGAATGGAATGCCCCGGACACATTCAACCGCATTGCTTTCCGGGCTCCTTTCTCCAGAGCAAGGCTTTCTGCTTTCTTTATTGCATCAATCCTACCTGCAATAACTATTTGATCTAAAGTATTTATATTTGCAATTTCAACCGCAGACTCTGCGCATATTTCATCCAAAATATCCCTGCCTATTCCAATTATTGCAGACATTACCCCGATATTCGTCTTGGTTGCCTCCTCCATAAACTCACCCCTCTTCCTCACAAGCATAAGAGCATCTTCAAAAGCAATTGCCTCAGCCGCTACTAATGACGCATACTCTCCTAAGCTTAAACCTGCAGTAACAGCCGGTTTTAATGCATGCTCATACTCCCCTTTAAACTGCTCCTTTAAAAAAAAATCCATACATCTCGATGCAACAGCAGAGACCAGGAAGATAGCTACTTGACAATTTTCGGTCTTGGTTAGTTCCTCGCTAGGACCGAAAAAGCATAACCTCATAATATCAAACTTCAAAACTTCATTTGCTTTATGAAACATCTCTTTGGCAATATCGAAATTCTCATATAAATCATGCCCCATTCCTATGTATTGCGTCCCCTGTCCAGGAAAGATATAAGCCACTTTCATTATACGTTCACATGTAATAAATTTGTCAGGTTAAAACGCTTAAATTCTAACTAACTTCAATAATACTTGCACCCCAGGTAAGGCCGCCGCCGAAAGTAACCAGGAGCAACTTAGCGCCTTTTAGCGTTTTTTTAGAATCTAGGACTTCGCATAAAGCAACAGCAACGGATGCGCTGGACATATTCCCGTATTTATCTATATTGACAAAAAACTTACTTTCATCTATATCTAATCTTTTTGCTGTTGCCGAAATAATCCTTGAATTAGCCTGATGCGGAATAAGAAGGGAAATGTCATCTTTTGTAAGTCCGGCTCTTAAAAGTACCTTTTCAGCTGCATCAGCCATGCTTTTAACTGCATACTTAAAAAGTTCGTTGCCACGCATCTTTATACAATGCATCTTTTTATTCACAGTATCAACGCTGGCAGGATTTCTAGAGCCCCCGGCAGGCATATTCAAAAGATCCGACTTTGTTCCATCAGACCCCAAATAAGTACTTATTATACCTCCGTTTTTAACATTTGATAAAACAACAGCACCTGCCCCATCTCCGAATAAAATACATGTCGACCTATCTTCCCAATCAGTAATTGAGGAAAGCTTCTCCGCTCCTATAAGCAAAACATTTTTATAAGCTCCTGAATCAATAAGAGCCTTTGCTACTTTTAGCCCATATATAAAACCTGAACAGGCTGCGCTTATATCAAAACAGGTTGCATTCTTAGCTTTTATATGCGCCTGCACAAAACATGCTGTTGAGGGAAAAAACATATCCGGGGTAATAGAGGCTACTATAATAAGATCTATATCTTGAGCAGTTAGATTTGCTTTTTTTATAGCCTTTTTGCCTGCTTGCGCAGCCATATCGCTGGAAGCCACTTCAGGGGAGGCTATCCTGCGAGTCTTAATGCCGGTACGCGTCTTTATCCATTCATCCGATGTTTCAACCATATTCTCAAGATCTTTGTTTGTCAAAATTTTGTACGGCAGATAAAAACCCCATCCTATTATACCTATAGCCATATTATCTCCAAATTTAAAGTTTTATTTACCAATAAGTTATGAAGAATTTAGCTCTGATCTTATTGTCTGATTTACTTTTTTTTCAACGATATTTTTTGCAACTTTAATAGCGCTCTTTATCGCCCGGGCTGAGGAAGATCCATGGCAAATTATAACATTGCCATCAACACCCAATAGCGGCGCACCGCCGTATTCGGTATAATCAATCTCTTTCTTTAACTTTTTCAATGTAGGCATCAACAGCAAGGCTCCGATCTTTGACAATATACTCTTCTTTATATATTTTTTCAACAATTCACCTGTTGCAATTGCAACAGACTCAGAAACCTTTAAAGTTATATTGCCTACAAATCCATCGGCAACAACAACATCACACTTCCCGAAAAAAATATCTCTGCCTTCGATATTTCCGGTATAGTTTATTGGCCTGCTTTTTAGAAGCTGGTTTGTTGTTTTCATAAACTCGGTACCCTTACTCTCCTCTTCTCCTATATTGAGAAGTCCAATAGTAGGATTGGTTTTGTTGAGTATCAATTTAACATATGCGCTGCCCATTATCCCATATTGAAAAAGATGGACCGGTTTAGGATCTATATTCGCGCCGGCATCTATCAGAAGGCAAAATCCTTTAACGGTAGGAAATATTATTGCTATCCCGGGTCTTTCAATTCCGGGAAGAAGACCAAGCAAAAGCGTTGCCGAACACACAACAGCTCCGGTATTTCCGGCACTAATAAAAACATCCGCTTTATTTTCTTTTACAAGCGCTATACCTTTATTAATAGAAGAATCTCTTTTCCTCCTTACACTCACCGCGGCTGATTCATGCATTTCGACAACTTCTTCGGCGTGAACTATATTTATCTGCTTCTTGTTTTTTAAAAATTCACTTATCTCGGCTTCCCGACCAATAAGAGTAATATCGATCTCAGGATCTTCGCGCACTGCAAGCTCTGCCCCCTTAACGCATACACCGGGAGCATAGTCGCCACCCATAGCATCCAATGCAATTCTAACTCTCATTCTTGCGCTATTTCTAAAATTTTCTTTCCTCTATAAAACCCGCAATGAGGGCAAACTCTATGCATAGGCTTATTTTTTTTGCATTCCGGACAAATAGAAGCGCAAGAGTATGTCGCTTTCCAATGCGTCCTTCTCTTTAAAGTCCTTGTATTAGAATGTCTTCTTTTAGGATTCGGCATTTTTTGTTACCTCCATTTTTTTAAAATTATTTACATCTACAATCCTCAATATTAAGATCGGCTCCGCAAGCAGAACAAATCCCCCGACAAGACTCTTTACATAATGGCTTCACGGGATATTCTAATATAATTTCTTCTCTAATAGAATCCGTGATATCTATTGCGTCTAAATTACGTACATTATAAACAAAAATACATTTTTTTTCAATCGCAAGCTCAAAATCCTTAACGCACCTGCTGCATGCCATTTTTAACTTATAGCTCAAAACTACATTAACCATCAACTCCTTATCTATGAGATTTAAATCCGCAACTGCTTTCACGGGGCCTTCGAAAAGCACGACAAAAGACCCGTCGCTGGCTTTTATTTCCAGATCTAAAAATTCAGGAGCATAATCTAACTCCTTGTGTAAATTTCCAAGAGTAACTTCAGAGATATTTATCTTCATTTGTAATTTTTGCTTTTCAAAAGCCTTAAAGACTCTCTGGCTATCATAAGTTCTTCATTGGTAGGAATAACCAAAATTTTTGCTTTGAACTTTCTTAAAATAGGATTCAGGTTTTTCTGGATATACAATCTCACCCGGCGCTGGTTTTCACCTATGCCACCGGTAAAAACAAGCGCATCCAAATCACCTAAAACTCCCACATAGGAAGCTATGTACTTTAAAAGCCTATAGACAAAAACATCATAGGCAAGCCGCGCTTTAGGGTTGCCTTTTTTTATCTCGCTTTCTATTAGTCTCATGTCATTGCTTATACCTGATAATCCTAAAAGACCGCTTTTCCTATTCAGAATATCATCTATATCTCTAATCTGATAACCTTTTGAAATAAGATAAAATATTATTGCAGGATCTATATCCCCAGACCTTGTTCCCATGACCAAACCTTCAAGAGGCGTAAATCCCATACTTGTATCTATAGACTTGCCATTTTTCACGGCTGCAATACTACAACCATTCCCTAAATGACAGGTAATAATCTTGATTTTTGATAACGGCTTCTTTAGAATTTTTGCCGCCTCAACTGCAACATAATGGTGGCTCGTACCATGAAAACCGTATTTCCTGATTTTATGCTTTCTATAGAAATCATAAGGTATCGCATAAGTGTATGCATAATCCGGTATTGTCTGGTGAAAAGCAGTATCAAATACTGCTATCTGCGGTATATCTTGCAACAACTTTCTTGCCGCTTCTATTGCAAGGACTGCAGGCGGATTGTGCAGCGGAGCTAAGGGGATGCATTTTTTTATTACTCTAAGAACCTGATTATCTATAATAACTGACTCTTTGAATTTTTCTCCGCCATGAACAACTCTATGTCCAACTCCAACAAGTGATGATACGTCTTTTGTTTTGTTTCTGATTTCATGGAGAATAACAGCGATAGCCTCACCGTGAGTCTTTGCAGAAATTTTTCTCTTTCTGCCTTCCTTTATAAAAAAAGATATACTTTCTCCTATTTTCTCAACAACGCCTTTCTCTTTCAAGACAAGTTTGCTCCCTGCCTTAAAGAGACTATATTTTATCGAAGAACTTCCTGAATTTACTATTAAAACCCACATTTTAACTATTCGTTTCTTTTAATTGCGCCATTATAGAAATTGCTGCGGCATCCAAAATAATTTCTTCAACCTCACAGCCGCGGGATAAATCGCTTGCGGGTGATTCTGTTCCCAGGAATATCGGCCCCAGGGCCTTTGCGCCAAGAAATCTGTCTACAATTTTATAACAGATGTTACCGCTATTTAAATCCGGAAATATAAGAACATTTGCTTTCCCCGCAACCGGAGAGTTGGGACATTTAATCATGGCTACTTCTTTCGCAACTGCCGCATCGGCTTGAATCTCACCATCTACTTTTAAATCCGGCCTTTTGCTTTTGATAATCGCAACCGCTTCTCTTATTTTATCTACGCTCTCTCCGCTTGCGCTCCCATGAGTCGAATAACTCAACAATGCAATATACGGTTCCTGCACAAATATTTTTTTAAAAAGTTCACCGGCGTCAATTGCGATTTCCGAAAGCTGTTTTGAAGACGGAGATATAATAATTCCGGAATCAGCGAATATAAATTTCCCTTCGTATCCAAATTTACTTATTCCAATATCCATCAAAAAGCAGCTCGAAACAGATTTACCTCCCTTAGGCCCTATGCAGTATATTACAGCTTTTGCAACATCTTTTGTTGTATGACTTGCCCCTGCTATAAGAGCATCTGCTAAACCCTCTTTAACCATGAGCGCAGCAACAAAAACTGAATTATCAATCAATATCTCTCTCGCCTTCTCTTTGGAGACAGGCTTGTTTTTTCTGATAGCGCAGTAAATATCCATATACTTATCTATTAAGCTACTAGAGCTTGGGTCTATTATTTGAAAATCAAAATCACAAGCAGAACCAGTCTTAGGTATAAAAAGAATCGGCTCTGCTATACCTAATCTCTTAATTTCTTTTGCTGCTTCCTGTATCCGTCTATCCTGCCCTTCAGGAAAAATTATCCTTGCAGGATTTAAACTTGCTCTTTTTATCAATGACTGCATATATATTTATCTCCTTTTAAACTTTTTTTTAAGCGCTTTCTCAACATGAGCAGGGATAAAACCCAAAGCGCCTGAACCCAATGCAACTGCCTCTTTAATAAGACGCGAAGACAAATAGGAATACCTTTCATTCGGCATCATAAAAATAGTTTCGATAGAATCAGCAAGTCTTCTATTTGTCAGAGCCATCTGAAATTCGTACTCAAAATCTGATATCATTCTCAAGCCCCGCAGTATAATACGAATGTTCTTCTGCTTTGCAAAATCGACAACCAAACCTCCGAAAGATTCAACTTTTACTCCTTGAAGATCTTTTGTAGCCTCTTTTACCATAGAAACACGCTCTTTCAATGTAAACAATGTATCTTTTGAACTTAAAACAGCTACTGCCACAATAATCTCATCGAAAAGATGCAATCCTCTTTTAACAAGATCAAGATGCCCATAAGTTACTGGATCGAATGTCCCTGGATATATAGCTCTTTTTTTCAACATTAAATTTATTCTTTAAGAAAAATCTATTTTTTTAAAAATTGAAATCACTGTTTCCCCGTATTTCTTCTGATCTATTAACTCAAACACCCCGATATTATCTTGTATTTCTTCTTTTTTATGGTGTTCTGCTACTAGTAATGAACTTCCAGACACTATATCACATTCGGAAATCTCAAGCAAGGTGGATTTGACGAGTTTTTCAGCATAAGGAGGGTCCAGAAAAATAATATCAAAAATGTCTCTCTTTAATAGCCCCAACCCTTTAAAAACATCCTGGCAAAAAACCTCTGTTGATATGTTTTTTAACTGAGAAATATTTTTTTTTATAGCACGGATACATCTTACATCATTCTCCAGAAAAACAGCTTTTTTTGCCCCACGGCTTAGAGCCTCAATACCCAATGCTCCAGACCCAGCATAAAGATCAAGCACACTGGTGCCATCAATACAATATGCCAGACAATCGAAAATAGCACGCCTTACAATTGCTGAGGTTGGCTTTATCCTTGCTCCGTGCGGAACATATATCCGTCTGCCTTTAAATCGTCCCGAAATTATATCCACTTGCTTTAAATTCCTTTTTAATATTTGTTCAATAAACCCAGAAAAGAATCGGCAAAGTAAAAATCAAAAAAAGATGCGTATATATAATGCCTTGCGAAACAAACTCTGTATTTGCATTTTTACAATGCGCTATTATTGATAATGTAGTTGCAGAAGGCATAGCAGCCTCTAAGAATAGTAGAAACGATAAAACAGGAGGCAATTTAAACAACCGTAAAATTGATATCACGATTAAAGGTAAAAAAATCAATTTGCAAAATACAAGAACCAATATTTCCTTGAGGTTATTTATCTCAAACAATTTTGACTCGCCCAACATCATACCTAATAAAATCATGCTCAATGGAATTGTAGTTTCCCCCAATTTACTAAGAGGATGCATTATTAAAAGAGGTATTTTATCTCCTAACCCCATAAACGCCAATAAGATACCTAAAAGAGACGCTAAAAAAGGCACTGACAGAAAATCCTTGATACTGAAATCAGAACCTTTTTTCATATAAAAAAAACCGAAAGAAAGCATTATTAAATTAAACCCTACAAGATAAGAAAAAATATAAAGATAAACCAGTTCTTTTTCAGACCCTAAAAAAATATTTGCAACTAAAGCTAATGGTAAATAACCGGAGTTTTGAAAAGCATTCAGCAGAATAAACTCCCTCTTGTGGCTTTCTCTTTTTATAAAAATCTTATAAATAACAAACCCCAAAAAAAACCCAAGTAAAAATATGACAAATGAGGCTAACAATAAAAAAGAGCAGTCTTTTATTGTATCTGCCTTAAAATGCGTCAAAAAAGAATATAGTATAAGCGCCGGCAAGCAAAGATAAAGAATAAGCCTTGTCAGATCTTGAACTGTATCTTTTTTGAAAAAACCTGATTTCCTGAAGAAAAAACCAATAACTACAAGAATTATAGTTTCAAACAATGCTCTCCATAAGCCGTTATTGATGTTAAATTCCATTATTTTTTATATGTTTTATTTTTTAATCTACTAACTATCCCACTATTAATGTATCATGTCAAGTTGACTGTTCGTGCTTTCTGATATAGACTAATAAAGCTATACAAAAGACAGAAATAAACAAAAAAAGACAAATTTTATTAATAAAATCAAAAGATATTAAACCTTTTAAAGCAAATACGCAACAATAGAATCTTGCCGGGATGGCGAAATGGCAGACGCGCATGGTTCAGGACCATGTGGGAGAAATCCTGTAGGAGTTCAAGTCTCCTTCCCGGCATATATGTGAAGTTCTCCCGCCATAGCGGGACAGGAAATCCCCCTCCAGGCATAATAAAATTAAATATTAAAAATCAAAAAAAAAATTGTAATCAAAGTTGTTTATGCGCAAAACAGCAAATAAACCAGACAGCGGTTATTCTTAATATTTAATATCTAAAATAAGCTATCTATTTTATTAGTTTCTCTCTTATTTCGAAAGACAAACAAGGAAAAGAGCCTTCTAACTATTCGTGGGCTAGTTACTCCTCGCCTGATGATTGTATTATTGAAATTCTAAAATTGGTTTCAACAAGAGGTACGACTTCCGAATTACGCCCTATTGATAGAGCTTCAATATTTAAAATATATTTTGCACGCTGCAGCAGGTTGAAAAATTTTATTATATCAACATAACGGCCTTGACAAGAAATATTAAACTGGCGACGATAATAAGAATCTTCCACTTTTTCTAAAGGTAAGATATCTACACGCAGCTCTCTTAACTTATATTCCGAAAAATATTCCTCGGAAAAATTCTCAAGCAATCTTACGAATTCTGTAGTATCTACTTTGTAGGGTATCAACTCCCTGAATTTAAGTGTTTTTGATTCTATATCCAGCTGCTCATTATTAAACTTCTTCTGTTCTGCCTGCATCATCTCTTTTCTGCGTATCTCTCCTTCAGCGATATTGTTTTTATCTATTAACACGCCTATCTCAAATTGCGGTCGCTTTATTGTTTTGTTATACAAAAAGAATACCCCTAAAACCCCGAGTGTAGACATACAAACTAAAACTAAGATATCCTTGTTTATTTTGAAAGATGTTTTCTTCATAGCTCTCTCTTAATCAAATTACTATCTTCTACGTGTCCTGCAATCAAAAAATTAAATTTTCTTGTCTCTCCTATTTTAACTTCAGCTGTACGCTTGATATCAAGAATTACATCCTCAAAATACTTAGATTCCTCTAAAGCTAACCTGACTTTTCTTAAGGTAAGCTGCGCATTGGGGAAGGTGCCTGTATATTCACCGTCGATTTGAAACATCATTCTCCCATCATCTTCAAACCCAATTCCGATATTTGCTATAAGCACCTCAGGATCCAGCGCTTTTGAAACTTCTGCAAACAATATATTCCAGTCCAAATATGGCCTTTGAATACTATAAAAAACTCTTATGAGTGTAGAGTAATCTTTTCTTTTCTCAAGAATATTTTTATATTCCGCATCTAAATTTTCAGGAAAACTTTCAAGTTTATTCTTGAGTTCTTCTAATTTTTTATTTTGCTGATCTATTTTTTTTCTGTATCCTAAGCTATTATAAAATATACCGGCATAAACAAGAAAAAAGACCAAAGAGAATTCCAGAAAAACTCTCTTATTTATTTTCTTCTTCTCTGCTTTGGGT
>CAZAPE010000040.1:12179-13528 GCA_964487065.1 uncultured Planctomycetia bacterium
AGTCCTTCTACTTCAGGACTAAGGATGAGTTTTTTAGAAAAAGGAAGAGTTTCAGTATCAATATTGACTCTTTCAGCGAATATCTTCTCTAAATTTTTAATCTTTAATGCTGCTCCGGTTAAAAATAATTTCTCAACCTTTTCGCTGGCACCAAACTTTTCCTGATAAAAAAGCAACGAACGCTGCAATTCTGCTTTAAACTTATCGAAAAACTTTAAAATAGAACCCTTGTATTTCTGCGCTTGTTCTGTCGCTGGATAAGAATCAAAATTAAAACCATAATCGGCTATAAATTTTTCAACATCCTTTTGTGCGATAAAAAGCTCTTGCGATATTAAAGCAACTAAATTACCGAGAGTAATATACATGTTTCTGACAAATTTAAGCTCGCCAGACCTTACGATAATAATAGAAGTTAGATCATATCCGATATCTACCAATACTGCATTAGCAAGTTCAGGATATAGATTTACAATAAGGCAGTAGAGAGCAAAAGGTTTCACTGTGAAAATGCTCGGCTTAAGGGTAGTCGCAACGAAACTGTTATAGTAATCAAGCATCTTCTCTTTATCAGTTATAACAGCTAATACGTCCTGCACACGCCCTGCTTTTGATGTTCTCTCCGCAAGCTTAAGATATTCTATTTGATTTTGAACCTCTTCATTTATATTGATAGTTTTTTTTATTTCACGCTCCAGGAGATAAATAATATCCTTTCCTCTGATAGGGGGAATAGTAAGTAAAATCGTATTTGCATCCCGAGGCGGAATTAATACAGACACAGGAAGATTTAGATATCCTTTAGTTTTAAATTCCTCCTTAAGCTGTGAAATCAAAATCTCCCAGTCTATTACACGCTCTTTAGTCTTTTCTCCTCCTGGGAGAGTAAGCATCGGAATAGGAATTTCTTTGAGGAAATTAACTCTGAATTGTTCTGCCCCATGAGATTCAACCTCAGCAAAACGAACATTTTCAAGACCCAGTTCTACTCCAACAGCTTTTTTTATTTTCATAAGTTATTCAATTCTATCAAAAAATTATATATTAATAAACCAGTTTTAATTTACAAACCGCACTGTCAACCTACGAGGTTGCCAATATTGGTTAATCAAACAAAAGATTTTTTATCTTCTACCCTATGTACACCTACGAGGTATACATAGGGGTTATTCAAATAAGATAGACTTTATTTTTGCAAGATCTCTTTGATACGAAATACCGTCTTCAACAAACTGTTTATATTGATTTGGCTCACTATTTAAGATATCGCTGTATTCACAAATTTTATCCTCATCTTCAATTTTATTTAAATATTCTAAGTATGATGATTTTTCCCATTGCTCAGGTTT
>CAZAPE010000041.1:0-13357 GCA_964487065.1 uncultured Planctomycetia bacterium
GTTATAAAGAAAATTGAAAAGAAAATTGCAGAGAGAACTAAAACCGGATAACGCAACGCATTTTTAACCTCTAAATAAATACGGTAATCCTCCTCCATAGTTGTAGAAAGATTATTTAAAACCTGATCTAATGTTCCTGATGCTTCGCCTGCCGCAACCATTTCGGAATATATTTCCGGAAAAATATCCGGGAAACGCCTGAAAGCTTCGGATAAAGAAGAGCCCTGCTCTACTGCTGTCACTATTTTATCTAATACTACTTTAAAATATTTATCCTGTGTCTCCTGCAATAAAAACCTCAGGGCATTAACGGCAGGTATCCCGGCTTTAATAGTAGTTGCAAACTGCCGCGTAAAAACTATTAAATCTCTTTTCTTAAAGCGCGGCTTAAATATGGCTATCTCTCTCGCCGCTAAAGATACGCGCTTGGCTTTAGGCGCCTCAAAACTGATGACCAAAAGACCCTTCTCGCCCAGAGTATGCAGGAGTTCATTTTCATTGGCAGCTGAGGCTTTGCCTCTTACAACCTGCCCGTCTTTATTGCGGGCCAGATAATTATACATTTGCATCTTTAACAAACTCCTTTATTATTAAATTAACTAATTCTGCATCTATTTTTTCTTTTTTAAAACCCATTCCCTTCAATAACGTAAGATCACAGATTGTATTGACCCGCCGCGGGATTCCTGCGCTATTTTCATATATAATATTAAACACTTTGGGCAAAAATATTTCTCCCTCAGAACCTGCGACATGTAACCTGTGTTTAATATATTTTTCGGTATCATTTTTATTCAAATTCTGCAATTCAGCTTTCAAAGCAACCCTCTGTTCGATGTGTCTGAAATGCGAAACTTTTTCTTTTAACTCCGGCTGACCCGCCAGAATAAGTCCTACCTCAAAACCTAAATCAGTCTGATAGTTTAGAAAAAGCCTCAACTCCTCGAAAACATCTTCATCCTTTATCAGATGCGCCTCGTCAACAATAATAATCGTCTTAATGCCGTCGCGCATATTGTTTTTTATCTGGGCCTCAAAAATTTCAAACATATAATCAGTCATTATCTCATTTTTATTGTAGGGTAATTCTTGAGACACAACCTGGCGTACGATATTTCTTAAAATATCTATCCTGTCGCCTTGAGGATTAGATACTTTAACAAACTTGATTCTCTGGCTGCTTAATTCTTTTTCCACGTAATTCAAAAGCAATGTTTTGCCGCAGCCGAATATGCCTGTAACGAGGACTGCGCCTAAATCCTCTAAAATAGCATAGCTTATCTTCATAAATGCATCCTCATATTGGGGCGCCAGGTAAAAATATTTGACATCCGGAACATTCCTGAAAGGTCTGTCCTTTAGTTTCCAGTAATCCTCATACATACTATTTCTCTTCCTCTTTGCTCGTAGATATCCAATTCATTATCTTTTTAGTATAGCTTTCTATATCTTTTACTTTGGGCTTTTTCTCTTTTGAAAGTTCTTCCTGCTTCTTCCCTTCTGAGGCAGCAAAATAGGGCGCAACTGTATATTCCAAAAGAGGCTTTTTCTTTATTTCTACAATCTCATCGCAGACGCGAGAAACTTCATCAATAGTTATAGCGCCTTTAAGCGCTTTTTCAATACCGTCTTCAAATAAGGTTTTCATTCCCTTTTTACGCGCCAGCTCTCTTATTTCGACAACGGATTTGTTAGCAATAATATATTCTCTAATCTCATCGTCAATAAGCATTATCTCAAAAAGACCTATTCTGCCCCAATAACCGGTACCTTTGCAGAAATCGCATCCTTCTCCCTTATAAAGATTTACATGTTTGCCGCTTTTTTCAAAACCGAATTTTTCTATAAGCACATCTTTTGCATGGTAGCTTTTTTTGCATTCGGGACATATCTTCCGGGCCAATCTCTGGGCCATAACAGCAACAAGACTTGCCGATATAAGAAACGCCTCGACTCCCATATTGACAAGACGGGTAACAGCGCTTGCAGCATCATTTGTATGCAATGTTGAAAAAACAAGATGCCCGGTAAGCGCAGATTGCACGGCAATTGTCGCTGCATCTAAATCTCTTATCTCACCAACCATAATTATGTCCGGATCATGCCTTAATATTGAACGCAATCCGCTTGAGAAATTAAGACCGGCTTTTGCGTTTAGCTGTATCTGGCGTATCAACGGCAATCTATATTCAACAGGATCTTCAATCGTAATAATATGCTTATCTATTGTATTAAGCTCCATAAGCGCCGAATATAATGTTGTAGTTTTTCCGCTGCCTGTAGGCCCTGTCGTGAGAATCATTCCATAGGGGTGGGCTATTGCTTTTTTGAAAAGCTCTAATGAATTTTCCCCAAATCCGAGTTTTTCCAATCCCAGCAAAACATCAGCGGTATCCAAAATTCTCATAACCACATTTTCGCCGTTTACCGTCGGAATTGTCGAAACCCTAACATCTATCTCTTTGCCATCAACATTAAGCTTTAAATGCCCATCCTGAGGAAGCCGGGATTCAGCTATATCGAGATCAGCCATAACTTTTATTCTGGAAATTAAAGCCATCTCTAACGATTTAGGAGGAGAAGGCACCTCCTGCATAACGCCATCTATTCTGAAGCGTATTCTCAGTTTATCGATATCCGGCTCAACATGAATATCCGAAGCTCTATCCCTCACCGCCTGCGCAACCAAGAGGTTTACTAACTGCACGACAGATGCTCCTATATCTTCACCCATTTCGCCTATTTTTTGCACTATCTTCTCTGCACTGGATACGGATCTGTAGGTCTTATCTATGCCGACCTGAACATCGGTATCAGAAATAAGGCAGGCTTTAACGTTAAGCGAACTTATGCGTTTTATCTCATTTATAATGCTATAATTTACCGGAAATCCAAATCCCACAAACAACCAGTCTTTAATTTTAAAAAGCGGAACGATATTATTTTTGCGCACAAATTCTTCCGCTAAAAGATAGGCTGCATCTTTGTCCAGCTCTATATATTTAAGCTCCAGGTACGGAATCTGATAAAATAAAGATACCTCCTTGAATATTTCAGCTTCCTTTTCAGGATTAATTTCAACGATAATCTTTAAAATATCTTTGTTTTTCTGGGAAGCAACTATTTTTGCTTTTTCGATTTGAAATTTATCTACTATCCCCTTCGAAACTAATTTTTCCAGAATCTGTTCCATATCAAATAAATTTTTTTATCTCTTCTAAAATAAAATCTATATTATAAATTTTAAAAAGAACCTTATTTATATCCGTATCCTTTGATATTCGCTGTGCGTTTTCATCCAGTGTATCCATAATAAGAACAGAGCTCGTCTCTTTGAGCCTTACATCTTTTTTGAAAAATTTAAACAACATATGCCCGTCCCAATCCCATTGCGGAAAAATCATCTCTAAAATTACAAGTTTAGGTATCTCAGCCCCAACCTTATAGTAAGCTTCGAAAGCCTCGTTGGTGGTAAATATATTCTTTTCCGGAAAAGCAGTTTTTATCTTATCTGAAAGTAAATTGAGAAACTGCAAATCGCTTCCGCCAAGCACTATTAAATCCGTATTCATTGGGGTATATCTTTTAAAATTTTTTCTACCATATTTCTATCAGCTGCTGCGGGATTTAGTTTTAAATACTTTTTGAAATAAAACCTGGATTTTTCGTAATCATAAATGTAATACCTGTATATCAAAGCGATATTATAAATTGTGTCGGAATCATCAGAAAACAACTCATAGGATTTCAGAAGCTCATCTAAAGCAGCTGCAAAATCATTCTTCTTTAAGTAATATACGCCAAGATTATAATGCACAAGGGCCTCTTTCTTTATAAACGCAGCTTTATCCTCGCCTTCTGAATCTTGTACCGATTTTTTAAGTTGATAGATAAGGCTGGAAAGAGCTATTTCAGGATCTATCTCTTTTATTTCCATTTTACCAAGATCCACAACCGGTTTTTCTTCTTTTACATTTATACTCTCTTCGTTGTTAAAAATTTTATTCAAAGAACTTATCTTATTCTGCAGTTGGACATTAGTTTCAGAGACGCCATTCAAAAGTTCTGAAAGATTTTGGTAGCGTATATTGGAGTTTTTAAATTCCTCTTTAAGCTGCTGATTCTCCTCTCCCAACTTTACAAATTCAGCCTCCTGTCTTATCAGCTCTGAGGTAAATTTTGCGGTTTCGTCTTTAAGCAATTTTATCTGCTCATTCTTTTCCGAAAGAGATATATCCTTATTTTTAATCTGCGAATTTAATATTTTTTCTTTATTTTTTAATTCTTTAACCTCTTCATTTAATGAGAGCACGTTTTCTGCTCTTAGCCCCAGCTTTACCTGGTTATCTTCTATTTCTTGCTTAATACGGGCCATATTATCTTTTGCATTAGATAACTCTATATTCAACTCCGAAACCTTTTGCTTTAACAGAGCTTCTTGTTCTTTGAGTTTTTCTTTCTCATCCCTGCTTAAAATGAGCTCTTGAAAAACCCTCTGGTGCCTTTCGTCAAGAGCCTTTATCTCATCTTGAATCTCCGTTATTTTAGCCATTCTGAATTCATAATCCTTGTTTTCTCTCTTAAGAGCCTTATGCTCTAAACCCAGGCTTTCTAACTCCGAACGCAACTTAATATTGTCATCTTTTATGCTGGTTTTCTTCTCTAACTCCTTATGAACATTATCCAGATCGCTAGCAAGCTCTTTTAAAGTGCTTGTCAGTTCTTTCTTATCCTGGGTTAAATCTTTAACCTGCTTTTGAAGATCTGCTACTTTCGTCTTTAGGCGCGGAGATTCTGCTTTTAATTTTATCTCTACCCTATCAAGCTCCTTTGAAATTTTCTGGTTTTCTTTTATTTTTAAAGCAAGCTCTTTCTCCAAAGCGGCTGCTTGCCTCCTGGCATCTGCATTAGAAGCTCTCTCTTCCTGCGCCTCTTTATCCTTTGCCAATATATCCGCTCCCAGGGTTTTAAATTTATAATCAGTAAAAGAAACAAAATTAATCATGTCGGAATACGCCTTTCTGCTTTTTTCCATAAAACGCAGTAGAAAAAAGAAATACACAAGCAACAGGCATGTGCTTAAAATAATAAGAAATACATATCTTCTCTTTATCTCCATAATATTACTCTAACTCTTTCTCGGGCTTGAATAGCCTTTCTATTTCTATAATATGCTGCTCTTCGTTTTCTTGAGTTCTTAATATTCTTGCGGTGACAAAAATCAGTAAATCTGTAGATTCCAACTGCTTGCGCTTATGCCTGAATAGAAGACCCAGAAGCGGGATATCTCCTAAGAAAGGAACTTTATCAACAGTATCTACCTCCTTCTGTTTTATGAGACCGCCCATTACTACCGTCTCTCCGTCTTTAAGCTGAACCTGCGTTATCGCTTCGCGGGTATCTATATATGGCCTCTCATTGTTTGGCCCGACATATACTCCGGAAAAATCGCTAACTACAGGATGTAATGCCAATCTAATCTTATTATCAGGAGACACATTCGGAGTAACCTCAAGTGAAATACCAACCTCTTCCTCGTCATAGCCTGAAATTTCATAAGTTCCGGTCTCTTCATTTAAGGTATATATGGGTATCGGAACCTTTGTCCCGACAAGTATCTTTGCCTGCTCATTATTCAAAGTTACTATCCTGGGATGAGAAAGAACCTTAGTACCAACATTCTGCTCTATTGCCTGCAGCACGGCTTGAAATTCATTAAAATTCAAAGTTCCGAAAGTAAAATCTCCTGCGGCCGAATAAGGAAATCCATGAGTATAAGGAAAAGCGCCGCTTGTATCGGTTCCGCCTGTCGTAGCGGTTCCAGTATTATTTTCCGGAAAATAACTCTTAGGCCCCACTTTTCTGAAAGGGAAAGTATGCGGCCTTGCGCTGCCAGTTGCAGTAACTTTCATTGTCCAATTTATACCAAGCTTTTTATCATCATCTGCATTTGTTTCCACAATTTTAGCTTCGATAAGCACCTGCGGCGTCTCTTTGTCCAGCTCTTTCGATAGCTTTCCTACCATCTCAACCGCATTCGGTATATCTGTAACTACCAAAGCATTGGATCTCTTATCTACCTCGAGGCTTCCGGAAGCAGTAAGGCTCTTCTGTAGGCTGGATTTAATATCTTCAGCAACGGCATTATTAAGAACAAACACCCTTGTCACAGGGGCTTCTCTCTCTATCTCTTCGGGTGTAGTCACCTTTATAACCGAACCCTTTTTTGTGTATGCATATCCATTTATAGTTACAATCGCATCTATAGCCTCTTCAACAGAAACATTTGAAAATCTTACGCTTATTTTTCCGCTGACTTTTTCCGACACCACAACATTTAAACCAAACTGATCCGCCAGCATCCTAAGCATATCTCTTATTTCAACCTCTTTTATCTCCAGACTCGTTATCTTACCTTGAGAAATATCAAATGGAGCATCTCCTCTTGAGGCAGTTAAATTCAACAGCAAAAAAAATATAATAATAGCGGTTTTCTTCATTTTAGCTCCTCTCTTTCGATTTTAAGCATTATAGCGTTCCCGTTTTTATCCAGAATAACATAGTCCTTATTCAACTCTTTAAGCGTATATGCGCCTACTGATTCATTCTTACGATAAGTATCACCGTTGATCATCGCAATCCCTTCTCCTTTCGCATCTATTGAAACTGCCTGAAGGTTTAAATCGCCGCTAAAACTTTTTTGAGTAGAACTCGCAAAAGGATCCCGGGGTGATTCTTTAACTCTCTCCTCAATTCTTGATTCATACTCAAAGATAGGTAATTTCAAATTTGGCATACCTTTATTTGTAGAATCCAGAAGTTCTTTAGGAAATTGCACTATATTAGCCTTCGGTGTTGTGGCAAAGTAAATCAAATATATTCCACCCAGGAATAAAACTGCGGCGACTATTATAATTGATCTCTTCATGCTCCCCTTTTTAATATAAAATCCAGTTGTATTTTAATATCCAAAGGCCCCTCGGCAATCTTCTTCATATCTATATCCGCCACTATAAAGATAATGCCTTCTTTTTCTAAATCTTCAAGTATTTGAACAAAATTGGTATATTTTGATACCACTTCGAGCTTAAGGCCATATTTTTTGAAGCCGCCAGATAAATCTTCCTTCAAATCGTAGATATATTTAAAATTAACAACTTTTACTTTTCTTTTTTCAAACTCGCTCAAAACTTTTTGAGCAATTGCGAGGAAATCTCTTTCTTGAGGAAAATTAGCAATTATCTCTTCCTTGCGCATTGTAAGCAGCCTTATCTCTTCATCAATATTGGGATGTTCAACAATGGCTTTCTGCAAATCATAGAAACTCTCATTAGTTATTGCCAGTTCTCTCCTATAACTGGCAGCTTTCTCTATCTGCGGAAATACCGCTATTCTAAGCAGAATATACATAACCAGCAATATTCCCGATATGGATATAACAAGAACCCTCTCTTCTTTTATGCCCTGCCATATTTGGATGATGCGTTCGGATTTAAAATCTTTAAAAATTTTTATTTCTTTTAGTTTAGCAAGCATGATAGTTCAAAATATAAACTGTCTTTATAGCCAGCGATTTCCTGTTTGCTGTTCATAAGTTTAAGCTCTTTAAAATAAGCAGAGCCCTCTAAGTTTTGGATAAATTGGTTCAAGATAAAATTCAAGGACCCGATATCCGTAATAACGTCTCCGCGCAGCAATAGCAGATTCCCTTTCTGGTTTATCTGACTTTCTATCTTATTAAGAACTATTTCCTGCGGCGTCAATGAGCTCAACTCTTTAAGAATACCAATCCAATCCGGATATTCTAAATAAAGCTTTGAGATATTGGCCTCGAATTCACTGAGTTCCTGAGTCAGCTTGTTGGCCAAGATAACTTTTCCAAGCAGCGGGGACAATTCTGCATACATACGTTTAGATTCATTGCTTACTTTCCTGAGATAATAGACATTGGTTTTGATTCCTAAGTAAAGAAGCAGCAATATTACAATAAGCCCAAAGAAGTATAAAAAAATCTTTCCCTTTGCTTTATGAGTCTCTTTTTTTATCTTATAATGCGCAGGGAAAAAATTATATGCCTTGGAAGCAGCATACAATGGGCTCAAGAGAAGCGTTAAAGACGTGACTGCATCTTTACTTAGAGATGCGCTGGGCTCAAACTTTTGGCTTAAATCTAGGGCATCCAAATAGAGATACGGTATTGATGTTTTTTCTTCTAAGAACTCTCCCAATCCTTTCATCTGGCTGCCTTTGCCTATAAGGTATATCCCGGAGAGATGAGCGGAAGGAGAATTTTTTTTATAAGTCCCAATAAAAGCATTCAACTTTTCACGAAGAACCTCTAATCCCGGCGAAAGCAAAATTCTCAACTGTTGATACGGAATTATCGAGCTCTTGTCAGCATCCTCTTGATAGCCAACTTTTGATAAAATATCCAGCTGCTGTTTTTTTCTTCTTTCATAGCTTCCCTCCTGCGAAGGATAGCCGACATCAGCAAGAATATTCCCCGCCTCCTCAATATTAATCTCTATGGGGAAACTTTGCGCATATACTGTTCTTACAAGAGAATTCCTTATGTCTCTGAATCCAAAAGCTGTTGTGTCATATGAGAGTACGTAGCTTTCTTTGAGGGCAAAAAACTCGCTGTAACCTTCTTCCAATCTCAATACAATCGCAGAATCATTCTGCGGCACTAAGCCAAGCCCCGGGAAAACATTTTCTACGGCTGTTATTGATGTTTCAATGGTCTCAACCTCTATATCATATTTGGTCAATATATTAAGCGCCTTGTCTAAAACTTCTTTTTTTATTCCCGCAACCATCCCTACTGTTAAAGCACCGTCTGTACTGTTTTTTATCCTGTGGTCTATATAATACTCAGAAGTATTTGCGCCTATCTCATGAGTAACAACCTGGGTACAATAACTCAATGCATCTTTAAAAGGCATAGCGGGAAGAGCTTTGGCGCATGAGATTATATGATTCGGAGATATAAGAAGATGCGCTTTTTTTATTCCCTGAGTAGACAGCTCCTCCAGTGTTTTTTCCAGGAAAGACCACAGGTCATCTTCCTTGCTGCCGTTTAGGGCATTAAAAGACTTGTAATCGCAAACCCGGTATTTATCTTTCTGTCTTTTTATGCAGGCTAAATAGAGATAGTCTTTGCCTATCTCTATTAAATAACCGGACTCTATTTTTTCTTTCTTATTAGCAAATATCTTCAACGGCTTTTATTTTATCATAAATACTTCTTGTATAAAGATAAATTAATAATCCTTTTAGCTATCGTTTCGGCGGTAATGCTGTAGTCATAAGCCGTCTTAAGATCCTCTGCTGCAACTACTATCCCATGTTTTCTCAAGATAAGAAAAGGGTGTTTTAGAATATTTAAAGCTACGCTTTCAGCCAGTTCATCGCTTCCGGGCGCAATTTGGGGTAAAATTCCTATCTTACCTTTGAGAATATATTTAAATTCTAAATCGTCAGTATCAAGATTCAATTTTAAATCATCCAGCAAGCTGATATAAAATGGATGCAGGTGAAATAAAACTCTATATCTGGGATTTTTATTATAGACATAGACATGCATCTTCCATTCGCTGCTCGAGTATTGCGTATTTTTCATTGAATCAGGATTATCTTTGATATGCAAAGGGCAAAAATCAGCAGGTAGCGCAAGCTCCAGATTAACAGCGTGCTTTTTAATTAAAATAATATCCCCGATGCGTAAACTAATATTCCCAAAACAGGAATATGTAAGCCCTTTTTCACTCAAAAGTCGGGAATAGGAGGATAGCCTCTTCTGGGCAGATCTTATTTTACTCTGTATAAATAACATTTATCTATATTAACCACTTTTTCAAAATCAAAAAATTTCAATAACGGATAGAGATAATTTCTATCGTAAAAAACATTATCGTTATACAGTATATATTTTACAGAAAATCTTTCCAAAATCATAGCAAAAGCTGCTGGGTCTATTACTTTAAAATAAAAAGCTTTTTTTTGTGTGAAAAATGAAACCCTGGCAGGGTTTGTGGCAAATAGAATAGACTCTTCCTCAACATTATCTCTGATCCAAAAACACATCTCTATAAGATTACTAAAATCTGAAATATTCTCCTCATGCATAGCTTTGAGAGTATTAGGACTTGAGATTATAAAGAGAACAAAAAAACTGCCAAAAATAAATTTCTGACTCTGTTATTCCTAACTATTTCTTTTAGGCCCAGAAAAACAAAAACTAAAAAAAACGGCAGAATAGGCAAAAGCAGCCTTTTAAATTCAAGAGTATACGGCCAGAAGGATAGCCCAAATAAATATACTGCCGCGAAAAAATCTCCTGCTTTAATACCTTTTTTTAATCTAATTGCCACCCCCAGAATTAAAATCCCCAGCAAAAGAAGCCTTAAAAAGCCAGGCCAACTATGCGGTATAAGTAAAAGTGTAAAATCGTTCACGAGAAGGTTTGAGGAATTTAAAAAATTCGCTATTACATCGCCTGCTCCTGCGCAAAAACCGCTTCCGGGGTTATAAGGATTTATAGCGCCAAGCATCCCAAAAGGGTTACCTGAGAAAGGCGAGGTATGGAAAGTTTTTACTATCTCCCAGGGAAGGTAAAAAAGCAGAAAAGAAAAACCAAACAAAGAGGCTTCCTTAAACTGCCTGTTTTTTGAAATCAGGTAAAAGAATACAGCAAGAAAAAGCACTACAGCAATATGCCTTGTAAGATAACATAGCCCTGTAAGGCTCCCGGCGAGGATAATAAAACAGTAATCAGGTTTTCTGCAATACCGTTCCAGGCTCAAAAACAACGCCGCAAGAAGCAGAAGAAAAAGCGGCTCTGAAAGAAACTCCGTTTTGAGATAAAGAAAATAAGGATTAAAAATCAAAAACATCCAGCACCAAAAAGCAAGGCTCTTATCTTCTATATATTTTTCAAACAGCAGCTTAAAGGCAAAAAAGCAGCCTAAGAACAGTATTATATTCAATATTCCTGACATATCTATTGCGGATGCTTTTGCAGGTATAAAAAAAGAGAGCAAAGCCGGCCAGAGCAAGGGATAGTATTCGCAAAATGGCTCGCCGGGGAAATTAAGCATCTGGTATCCATGGCCTGCTTTTATAGACTGCGAAAGGATAATGTATTGGCAGCTATCTTCTTTGAGATAAATATCCGACGCCTGGGATAACAGAACCGAAAGATAAACTAAAAATAACACAGATAAAAATAGGGGTTTTTTACCCATTGCCATTTATTCTTCTTTAAAATATAATCATAGTCAATCTTAAACTTGAACTATAATTCCGGTTATTTAACTAATTTCTTACAAAAGGAGTTACCTATGTTAAGAAAACTGCGTGAAAGGAAAAATATTAAAAGGATAATGTTCTTTACGGCTATTTTAATAATCCCTGCATTTGTCCTCTGGGGGGTAGGAAGCGCCTTGAAAACACAGCGCAGTTCTTCTTTTGCCGGAACTGTTTTCTCCCAAAAGATAACAATAGATGAATTTATGAAGCAATACCGTGCCGTATATAATCAGGCCCAGCTTATATATGGCGAAAACCTCGCTAAGCTACAAGACTACCTTAATTTAGAAGGCCAGACTTGGCAAAGAATAATATTGTTAAAAGAGAGCAAAATAAAGAAAATCGCCGCGACAGATGAGGAAGTAATAAGTCAGATCAAAAGCTCTCCTATTTTTCAGAAAAAAGGAGATTTTGACAGAGACACTTATGAAACTATTCTAAGGTATTATTTAGGCCTTGGCTCCAGAGATTACGAAGAGCAGGTGCGCAATAATCTGAAAATAAAAAAACTGCTTGATGGAGTTACAGCTCAGATTAATATTGAACCGGAGGAAAACTGGCAGGAATATAAAAAAGAGAACGACTCTTATAAGTTAAGTTATATACTATTTAAGCCCTCCGGCTATTTAAAAAACATAAATCACACCCCTGAAGATCTGCACGCTTTCTATGAAGCCAACAAAGAACGGTTCAAAAAACCGGAACAGGTAAATATTTCTTATCTAAAAAGCGACTTCACATCTTTTGTAAAAGAGGTCGTAGTAACAATTGAAGAGATAGAAGATTATTATTATGAGCACGAGGAAGAGCTTAAAAAATCCGCAGCAATTTCATCACAGGAGCCTGATGCAATTGAAGAAATAAATCCCCTGATAGATGAAAATATAAAAACAGAAATAGAAAATACCCTCAAAGAAATAAAATCCCGCCAACTGGCTGAAGATTCCATATGGAATATAGAAGACGCTCTGGTATCCGGAACTTCCTGGGAAGATATAGCGAAAAGAAACAATACCGCTATACAGGAAACGGGATTCTTCTCGCCCTGGGATCCTGTGCCCGGAATTGGCTGGGCATATAAAATAACCCAAACCGCTTTCACTTTGGAGCCGGGGAAAGTAAGCGAAATTATCGAGATGGCCAATGCCTTCTATATAATAAAAGTAAAAGAGAAAAAAGCACCTTATATTCCCGCATATAAGGAGATCGAAAATGAAATAGAAACCAGCTATAAGGACCAACGGGCACAAGAAATAGCATTGCAAGATGCAAAAGACAAACTAAACCAGATTGTAAGCTTAGGCCTCCAGAGCGACACAACAGCGCAGCTGCTGGCAGACTCTAACCTTTCTTTCAAAGATACCGGATACATTTTAAGGAATAACTATATACCTGAGGTAGGAAACGCTTCGGATATAATTGATAACTTAGAGACAAAGGAAATTGAGGCCCTTAATCCTGAGGTCATAAAGTCTGCCGCCGGGTATCTTATTGTAAAATTAGACGCCATCAATGAAGCTGATATAGAGGAATTTGAAAATAATAAAGAGGCTTTTTCAAATCAGATTTTGGCGCAAAAGAAAGAGGAATATCTTAAAGAATGGTTTGAAAAACTCCAGGATCGTTCAGATATAGAAATTTATTTTCAAATACCGCGTTAACTTTAATATCAGTGTTTCTTAAGAAGCTTCTCCAGCGCCTGCTGGAACTCTTCAATATCTTTAAACTCTTTATACACAGAGGCAAATCTGACATAAGCAACCTGATCCAATTTATGCAGGTGCTTCATAACAAGCTTACCAATATATGCGCTTGAAACCTCTCCCTGGCATTTTTCAAGCTCTCTCTCAATCTTTTCGGTAATCTCTTTCAGGCTTTCTACGTTTACAGGCCTTTTTTCGCATGCCTTTCTTAATCCGCCGAGAATCTTCTCATGATCAAACTTCTCCCTGCGTCCGTCTTTCTTGACCACCATAATAGGGCTGTGCTCTATCTTCTCATAAGTAGTAAACCGGCGCGAACATTTTAAGCATTCTCTGCGCCTTCT
>CAZAPE010000042.1:0-12956 GCA_964487065.1 uncultured Planctomycetia bacterium
ACTATATTCTTCCTGCGTTAATCCCATTTTTTTGATAATCTCTTTATTCATCTCTTTCTCCTATACTTGAAAAATTAAACAAGGCCCTGCGCCATCATAGCTCTGGCAACCTTTAAGAAACCGGAAATATTGGCACCATTAACAAAATTTCCGGGAGTACCGTATTCTTTAGCAGCCTCACTTGCGGATTTATAAATATTTACCATGATTTGATGTAATTTTTTATCAACCTCTTCAAAACTCCAGGTCAAGCGCTGAGAATCCTGAGCCATCTCTAAACCGGAAGTTGCAACTCCACCTGCATTGGCTGCTTTGCCGGGGCCGAATAATATTTTCTTCTTCAAAAATACTTCAACTGCTTCAGGAGTAGAAGGCATATTGGCGCCTTCAGCAACAGCGATACATCCGTTTTTAACCAAAGCTTCTGCTGCCTTTTGATCAACTTCATTTTGAGTCGCGCAAGGAAGTGCAATATCGCATTTCACATTCCAGATGCCAAAACAGCCTTCAGTATATTTGGCAGATTTATGCTCTTTAACATACTCTTTGATTCTCTTTCTCTCTACTTCTTTAAGTCTTTTTACGGTATTGAGTTTGATTCCATTTTTGTCATAGACAAAACCATTGGAATCAGACATCGCAACTACTTTTGCGCCCAATTGTGTTGCTTTTTCATGCGCGTAAATAGCTACATTACCGGACCCTGAAATAGTAACAGTTTTCCCTTCAAAAGAATCTTTTTTCCCTTTCAACATCTCCTGGCAAAAATAAACACATCCGTATCCGGTAGCTTCAGTTCTAACTAAAGAACCTCCAAAATCAAGGCCTTTGCCTGTTAAAACACCGCTGAATAAACCTGTGAGTTTCTTCCATTGGCCAAACATATAGCCTACCTCACGGCCTCCAACACCAATATCACCGGCAGGCACATCTACATCAGCTCCGATATGGCGGTAAAGTTCATTCATGAAACTCTGACAAAACCTCATGATTTCAGAGTCTGATTTTCCCTTGGGGTCAAAATCCGAACCGCCTTTTGCGCCGCCCATCATAAGTCCGGTAAGGGAATTTTTGAATATCTGCTCAAAACCTAAAAATTTGATAATACCTATATAAACAGAGGGATGGAAACGTATGCCGCCCTTATAAGGACCAAGAGCAGAGCTAAACTGGATGCGAAAACCGCGATTTATATGTACTTTGCCTTTGTCATCCTGCCAGGGAACTCTAAAAATTATTTGCCTCTCAGGTTCAACAATTCTTTCCAAAAGAGCCGCTTTTTCAAACTCGGGATTTCTATCAATCACAGGAATAAGAGATTCCAGAACCTCACTCACCGCCTGATGAAACTCTGCCTCTCCTGGATTGCGTTTTTTTACTGCTTCAAGAACGTTATTTACATATCCTGCTGCTGACATAATGATACCTCCTTTTTTTTAAATTTATTTTTTACTTTCTGCTATAGTACTATTTTCTACAGGCGGTAACGGCACTTTGGAGATTGTAAGCCTTAACTGACATCTTAGGCACCGCTCTGCCTCCTTCAACGCTTTCTCTTTATCAAAACCGCACTCTACCTGAGAAAAGTTTGAAACTCTTTTTTTAACAGTAAGAGTATCCATTATAGCTCTTTTTCTGTCCGCAAAACCATCTTCTCTTCCTAAGCAATCTGCCTCTTTTTCATCGAGAATAAATTTCTGTTCAATTTCACCCTTACCGCCTAAATACTTATCTATGGCCATGGCTGCAGATCTTCCAGCCTGAATAGCTCCAATAACAGAGTCAGGACCTGTTACTACATCGCCTCCGGAAAACACACCTTTCTTAGAGGTTAAAAACATCTCTTCTTCAACAGCAATATAGCCTTTCTTATTCAGGGCAAGATCGAATTTCTCATCCACTAAAGGCTTCTGCCCTATTGCCATCACCAGCCTGTCGAATTCAAGCACTTTCTCGCTTCCTTCAACAGGAACAGGCCTTCTTCTTCCTGATGCATCAGGCTCACCCAACTGCACCCGGATACATTCTATATTTAACTTATTCTTTCCAGGTAAAACTTTTTGCGGGACTATCAGAAAATCTATTTTTACTCCTTCTTCCAACGCCTCCGTTATCTCCTCTTCTAATGCAGGCATCTCATTACGTGTTCTTCGGTAAAGAATAGTAACGCTTTTTGCCCCTGTCCGCAACACGCTCCTGGCTACATCTATTGCTACATTGCCTCCTCCAACTACAGCAATATCTCCTGCGATATCTACGCTTTCTCCGCAATTTATTGCTTTTAGAAGAGCTAATCCCTCCAATACTCTTGTATCATCTTCTCCGGAAATTCCCATCTTGATGCCGCAAGACGCACCTATAGCAACAAAAACCGCATCGAATCCTTTCTGTTCCTTAAATAATTCATCAAGCGAGATTATCTTTGTATTAACTTTTAAATTTATGCCAAGATTAATTATATCCTTTATCTCTTTATCTAAAATATCCCGCGGCAGGCGGTATTCGGGTATTGCTGTCCTCATCATTCCGCCTGCTTTGGAAGAAGATTCAAAAACAGTTACCGAATGTCCTAACTTCCTTAAAAACCAGGCAGCAGTTAAACCGCAAGGCCCGGAGCCCACAATTGCAATCTTTTTGCCTGTATCCGGGGTAATTTCAACTTTAGAACGCCAGCGGCCTGAATCACGCTCTGCAACAAACCTTTTCAATGCTCTTATAGCTATAGCCTCGTTAACTTCACCTCTGAAGCAGGCATCCTCGCAGGGATGTGTGCAAACACAGCCTAAAACATGAGGAAAAGGAACTTTTTCCCTTATAACCTCTAAAGAATCCTGAAATCTTCCCTCTGCAATTAAACGCAGATAGCGCGCAACATCTATTCCCGCAGGGCAAGAATCTTTACAAGGAAGAAGCTTTGCCCTGCATTCTTGTTCTGAATAAACTTCTTTATCAACTAAAGCCCCTGAGGGACATACTTCAACGCATGCCCTGCAGAACTTACACCCTGAATCTTTCAAGGAAGGGCTAAAACCTGTACTTACAATTGTATCTATCCCGCGCCAAGCTAAACCGATTGCGCCGATACCCCGCACATCCTGACACATCCTTACGCAGCGTTCACATAAAATACACCTATCCAAATCCCTGATAAATAAAGGCTCGCTTGCGATCAGAGGCAGATTTTTACTTTTCGGGATAAAATCAGGTAGTACTTCTTTCAGACCCACCCAATCAAGCACTTTTTTCAATTGAGAAGATTCTATTACATCCTGCGGATGTTCGCTTAAAATAAGCCATAAGATATATCTTCTCAGTTGTTGAATTTTGCTACTGTTGGTATGAACTACCATATCCTCCTTAACTTTTGTTGTGCAAGCAGCAGAAAATCCTTTTATCCCCTCGATTTCTATAATACACAATCTACACGCACCTATAGCAGGTAAATCCGGATGGTAACATAAATTAGGTATATATATGCCTGCTTCAAGAGCTGCTTCCAGCACAGTGCTGTCTAATTTAGCCTCTATTTTCTTTCCATTAACCGTTATCTTCATCACTCTATCGCCATAACAGGACATATATTAATACATGCCTTGCATTTAATACATTTTTCTCTATTTATCTTTGCATACTCATTCTTTTGCCAATCTATAACCGAGACAGGACATACTTTATAACACTGCCCACATTTAATACACTTTTCTTTTATCACCTCAAACTTAACAAGTTCAACACAAACATGAGCAGGGCATTGTTTTTCATTTATATGCGCTTTGTATTCATCTAAAAAATATCTCATTGTCGTCAATGCCGGATTAGGAGCAGTATTACCGAGCCCGCAAAGTGCTGTATCTTTTATGGCAGCACCCATATCTTGTAAAAACACTAACTGCTCATCATCTCCTTCGCCATTGGTTATTTTCTCAAGAACTTCCAGCATTCTCTTTAATCCCACTCTACAGGGCGTACATTTTCCGCATGACTCTGCCACAGTAAACTTCAGAAAGAATTTCGCAATATCTACCATACAGGTCTGCGCATCCATCACAACCATACCGCCCGAGCCCATAATCGCACCGGTTGAGTTAATAGATTCATAATCAATCGGGGTATCTAAAAGCTCCTCGGGCAAACAGCCGCCTGAAGGCCCGCCTATTTGCACCCCTTTAAAAGAAAAACTCTTATTAACCATACCGCCTCCGGGACCATATATAAGCTGGCGAATTGTCATTCCCATCGGAACTTCCACGAGGCCTGTATTTTTTACTTTTCCTGCTAATGCAAAGACCTTTGTGCCTTTACTATTTTCAAACCCTATCGAAGAAAACCATTCTGATCCTTTAGTGATGATATGCCTTATATTAGCAAGAGTTTCTACGTTATTGATGAGAGTAGGCTTAGACCATAACCCTTTCTGCGCAGGAAACGGCGGCCTTGCTGAGGGCATTCCTCGACGACCTTCAATCGATGCGATAAGAGCAGTTTCCTCTCCGCAGACAAACGCTCCGGCACCCTGCTTTATGGTAATGGTAAACGAAAACCCGCTACTTAGAATATTATTCCCCAAAAATCCTTTTTCTTCAGCTTCTGATATCGCTTTTTTTAACCTCTTTATCGCCAATGGATACTCCGCGCGGCAGTAAATATACCCCTCGCAAGCGCCAATAGCATAACCTGCGGTAATCATGCCTTCAATTACAGAATGAGGATCGCCTTCTAATATACTGCGGTCCATAAAAGCGCCCGGGTCGCCTTCATCTGCATTGCATATTACGTATTTAGAATCACTTTCTGCATTTTTTGTAAACTCCCATTTTAACCCTGTAAGAAATCCTGCTCCGCCCCTGCCCCTGAGCCCTGATTTTTTGATTTCTGCTATTACTTCTTCCGGAGTTGTGCCAAAAACTTTCTTTAAACCTTTGTAACCGTCATGCGCTATGTAATCATTTATATCCTCAGGATCAATCTCTCCGCAGTTTGAAAGCACAATTCGCATTTGATTGGAAAAGAACTGCTCGTAATCTTCTCCGGCCAGTAATCTTTTTACCGGCTCTCCAGACACCAAATGCTCTTTTACTATACTATGGACATCCTCCGGCTTAACATATTCATAGGTAATGCGGCCAATTTCAGGGGTAATGATATCTACCAATACATCCCGGAATAATCCTCTATCTCCGGTTTTTACGATTTTGCAACTTTTATCCAGCCCGCAACGCTTAAGTTCAATGGCAAAGTTTTTCTCAACTTCCAATGCCCCGGCTGAAATACCACTCGTCCCTGTACAAATAAGAATTTTTGTCTCCATCTATATATTTCTTTTCTTTTGGTATTTGCCTAAAATACTCTCCATTTTTTGAATCGTACACCTTCCGTAGAAATCATCGTCAATCATAATGACAGGCGCCATGCCGCAACATCCAAGACATGCAACCCGTTCTAAAGAGAACATGCCATCTTTGGTAGTTTCACCTTCTCCTATCCCTAAGGTAGCGGATAAATAATCGAGAATCTCTCCCCCGCCCATAACATGGCAGGCAGTTCCCTGACATACTTTAATAGTATGCTTACCGCGGGAGGTGAGATAAAACTGGGTATAAAATGTTAGTACTCCGTAAATCTCAACCGGGAAAATTGATAATTCTTTAGATATCAGCTCTATTGCCTCCTGGGGCACATATCCGTAAATAGCTTGAATATCCTGCAGAAGAGACACTAATACGCCTTTCTTATTGCGGCATTCTTTAATTAAATTTTCTACTTCAATTAGTTTTGCTTCCATATTCTTTATATTCTACTTTAAAGCCAATAATTTTGCCCATAATAAAAAAGGTGTCCACCTTCTACAAGTAGACACCTTTGTCCTAAAGCGTATAAATATTACCATATGCTATATGCATGTCAATAGTTTTTTACATTATTGCCTAAACCGGCATAAATTGATATAATCTAAACATGAAATTAGCCCAAAGAATAAAATCAAAGCTATCGGTTATAAGAGAATTATTTGCATTTCTCTGGCAAAATAAACTCTGGTGGATGGTACCTATTGTTATAATTTTTATACTGCTTGGTATAGTTATATGGCTTGCCCAATCATCCGCAGTCGTTCCCTTCATCTATGCGCTATTTTAAATGAAAAGATTTCTTAGCAGATTAAGAAAAACCTCCCAGGCATTAATTAATATATTTATAAGAGGGCTTCTTTATACAGTCTATTTCACTCTTCTTGCTCCTTTTGGCATCTGCATACGCTTAAGAAAAGACTACCTGGGCTTAAAATCCGCTCCCCGCTGGGAAAAACACAAAGATATTTCCGATATATCTCAATTTTTGAAAAAACAGTAATGTATATTTTAGGCATAAGTTGCTATTATCATGATTCTGCCGCAGCGCTGATAAAAAATGGCTGCCTTGTTGCTGCTGCCGAGGAAGAAAGATTCTCCCGCATTAAACACGATTTCTCTTTTCCGCATAACGCAATTAAATTCTGTCTTGAAAAAGAAAATATTAAATCCAGCGACCTGGATTTTGTTGTATTTCACGAAAAACCTTTTTTGAAATTTGAAAGAATAATAAAAAGCATTTTTGCAACTTATCCTAAATCGGTAAATCTTTTTCGCGATGTAACAATCACCTGGTTAAAAGAAAAACTCTGGATAAAAGCGACAGTTTCTCATTTTCTGAATATCAAGGAGGAGAAAATTTTATTTTCAGAGCACCACCTCTCTCATGCAGCAAGCGCCTTTTTTCTATCCCCATATGATGAAGCTGCGCTTCTCACAATCGATGGGGTTGGTGAATGGGCAACTACAACTTTAGGTATAGCTAAAACAAATCCTCATAGGACTCCTGAAAATGAACTTGAGATTCTATCTGAAATAAAATTTCCGCATTCCTTAGGCCTTTTATACTCTGTATTCACCTCATTTCTTGGGTTTAAAATAAATGAAGGCGAGTATAAAGTCATGGGGATGAGCGCATATGGAAAACCTATTTATACCGATAAGATTTATAAACTTATAAAAGTAAACGCGGATGGCAGTTTTAAGCTTAACATGAAATATTTCTCTTTTCACTATTCAACCCGGCATAGCTTTAATAGGGAATTTATAAAAATTTTTGGCCAGCCAAGAGAAAAGAAGAGCCATTTTGTTTTAGATAAAACTACACTGCTTTCAGATAAAAAGGCTGTTACAGACCAAGAATTTAAACAGAATCAATATTATGCAGATATTGCAGCAAGCGTTCAGAAAGTAACAGAAGATATAATAATTAAAATCGCAAATCATCTCTACGCAAAGACAGAATTAAAAAAACTCTGTTTTGCCGGAGGGGTCGCATTAAATTGCCTTGTAAATTACCGGTTATTAAAAGAAAGCCCGTTTGAAGATATTTTTATTCAGCCGGCTGCAGGAGATTCAGGCGCAGCGCTCGGCGCAGCCTTATATGCCTGGCATTGCATGTTAGATAAAAAGAAGACATTTATATTGGAGCATGCTTACTGGGGAAAAGATTACACAGAAAATGATATTGGGATGTTTTTGGCAGAAAATAAAATTAACTTTAGGCATTTTGATGATAGCACTGTTTTGGCTGATTTTATAGCAGATGCTATCATAAATCAAAAAGTAGTCGGCTGGTTCCAGGGCAAATTCGAATGGGGGCCCAGGGCATTGGGAAACCGTTCCATATTAGCAGACCCCAGAAATCCAGAGATGAAAGATATAGTAAACACTAAAATTAAATTCCGCGAACAGTTCCGCCCTTTTGCCCCGTCTGTCCTGGCAGAATATGCAAACGAACTCTTTGATATTGAATCTCCAGGCAAACATTATCCCTTTAGATTTATGCTTTATACAATTCCTGTTAAGAATAAAGATACGATTCCCGCAGTTACCCATATCAATCAAACAAGCCGCATCCAAATTGTCTATAAAGAATATAATCCTTTATTTTATAAACTTATTGAAAATTTTTACCGCAAAACCGGTATCCCGGCGCTGCTTAATACTTCATTTAATCTTAAAGGAGAACCTATAGTAAACAGCCCCCAAGATGCCTATAAATCATTTAGTAAAAGCGGAATGGATATTTTGGTGCTTGGAAATCACATAGTAGAAAAGTAAATGTTGAAAAAATTCTCCAAAGTTATTTTATTAATTTTTATGCCACTAATTTTCTTTTTATTGCTGGAACTGTTTTTAAGAGTTTCTAACATAGAAATTAATACCGGCGCTGATAGTAAAGACGGCATTTTACGTTTTAAAATAGTTAATAACGCCTCTAATGTTGACCGCGATTTAAATATAGAGACCGGACCACAACTATACGATACTCTTTCAGGAAAATATAGGTGCCGTTATGAGAAAGAAGAAAAAACTCCCAACGAATATAGAATCTTAACTCTCGGAGATAGCTCTACCTACGGCTTAGGCGTTGATACGGATGAAACATACTCTTATTATCTGGAAAAAATTCTAAAGCAAGAAAAATTAAAAAAAGATATTAAGGTTTTTAATTTCGGCTTCCCGGGATATTCATCATTCCAGGGCCTTCTATTTCTTGAAAAATATATAGAAACAATTGAACCTGACTATATAATAGCATGGTTTGGAGCTAACGATACCTGTTTTGCCCCCTTTTATTCTGACAGAGAATTTTATTATAAAGAAAATACATTCCCGCTTTTGGTAACAATTCACAAATTTCTTTACCAAAAACTTAAATGCTATCGGCTTTTAAGAAACATAAATCTTTTTTATTTAAGAAAAAAGGTAACCCAGAGTTTTTATTCTCCTTTAGATGTAGAGTATAAAAAAAGGAGAGTTACTTCAGATGAATTCCGGAAAAACCTTTTTAACATGCAAGCTATCGCTAGAAAAAATAAAGCAAATATTTTATTCCTCTGGCATTGCTGGGAACATAAAAATATGCTGCAAAGAAATCAGGATTATAAACCTATCGAACCTTATCTTGATTTATATATAGTTTATAGCTCCGAAGATAATGAAGCGACAAGCTACATCCTTGATGGCATTCATCCTAACAAGAAAGGCCATGAATTAATTGCCGAAAATTTAGCAGTACAAATAATCAGGAATTCGATATATTAAATATTCTATTGCTCAAAATATTTCTTACTTAACTATTCATTTTACTAAGTTATTTTCAATAATATACTCAGCCACTAATTCAGACAGGAAATTATTTCCCTTAGAGCTCAGATGGTTGCTGTCAAAGAGTATATCTCTGGGATCATCTTTAAGTTTTTTAAATTCTTCAAGCGTGCTTATAACATACTCTCCTTCTGCTATTCGCTCATCGATATTATGCGTCAATGAATATTCCCCCCATTTATTTAAGACAACGTAATCGAGTATAATAGTTTTGGCTTTAATGCTTTGGGCAAAATATTTTACGATATCGTAATCGCTTCTTATCTTATATACCTCTTTTAGATAAGGAGGTAACTTTAATTTTTTGGGGTTGGTCATATCTTCAAAATATCTTCCCGGCTTTATAGGTATGAATATTAAATGCAATAATGTACTACGGGCGATAAAACGTTTTACCATATATTTTAGAATATATATATTGTCTATATGCGGAAGCTCAATAGCGTCACTTAATAGAAAATTCAACCTCCATATTATTAAATCGGGATTATATTTAATAAATTTAGTTTGAAATATCCGTTTTGCCTCTAAAGAATGTCCTGAAGGCATACCAGCATTAATAACCTCTATTTTTATATCTTTATAATAATTTTGTAATTTCCTTTCTAAAAAATAGGGATAAGAATCTTCAGTATCGACACCAAATCCGAAAGTGGAGGAATCGCCAAGGCATAAAATTCTTACTGTATCTAAAGGCTTTTCAACGCTGACTCTCTTGCCTCTGTAACAATCTTCATTTATACCATTGTTGGGCGGAGTTAATTTTAAAATTGTGACCGGATCAAGAGTAAAATTAGCGCTATCTAAAATACCTCCCGCTATAATTAAGAAATTAGACTTATGAAAAATCTTTACAAGAAACTCTTCAGGAACATGTTTCTTGATATAAAAAAATACTATAACCCTGCTTGAAACCTCTAAAACAAACATTAGAAAAATTAAAAAAATGAATAACTTTTTAACTTTTTTAAGAAAGGAAATCTTATTTCGCTCTTCAGCCATATTCTAAAATTACAAGGAGTTCAGACAATCTCCAGTGAGAAATCAACAGCCGGAGCTGAGTGGGTAATACGACCTAAGGAAATTCTATCTATTCCAAGCGAAAGTATCCTCTCAAGCTGTTTTAAACGTATACTGCCTGAAATTTCTATTTCGAAGTTCCGCTTATTAAGCATCTGAAGAGCCATATCAATATCTTCCGGGCTCCAGTTATCAAACATGACAACATCCGGCTTTACTTTCATTGCCTGTATCCATTCAGACAAATTATGAACTTCAAGTATTATTTTTTTGCCCGGATACCTCTTTTTTAATATCTGCATCATTTTTATAATGTAGTCCTGGGATTTGTATTTCTTCTTATAAATATTAATATGATTATCCTTAATCATAAGAGATTCCTCTAGATTCATTCTGTGATTATGTCCGCCGCCGACTCTAACTGCATATTTTTCAAGTTCTCTCATAAGAGGCAGCGTTTTGCGGGTATCGTATATCTTTATTTTATTATTGGTAACGACTTTAACAAATTTATCCGTGAAAGTAGCAATACCAGAGAGATGCGACAGCAAATTAACTGCTACACGCTCAGCTGCAAGAATAACAGAAGCCTTGGCTTCAATCCTTGCGATCTCACTGCCGTTTTTAAAATGAAAACCGTCCTTATGTTTAGAAGAAAACTTAACCCTACCGGATGTTTTGAATACCTCCTTGGCAATATCCAAACCAGCAAGCACACCATCCTGTTTAGCGCAAATAACAGCTTTTGTTTTTACATCTTTAATACTTAAACCATAAGTAGTTAAATCCTTTGATGCACAATCCTCTTTTAACGCTTTTTTGATCAGATCTTTGACTACAGGAGATATCTTCATAAATTATCTATTATAGAGATAATACTCTCGGTTTGGTTTTTAAGTTCCTTCTCTTTATTTTTCACTTTTGCAACAACTTGGCTATTAGCCTTGTTAATAAAATCCTTATTTTTAAGTTTTTTTCTTACAAAATTAAGCTCTTTTAACATTTCATCCTTCTTTTTTATCAGCCTAACCTTCTCCATCTCTATATCGATGACATTTTGAAGTAAAACATAAATATTTATTCCTCCTACAATACCAAATGCTGAATGCTTTGGCTTTTCTATATCTCCCTTAAAAGTTTCGATATTTGAAATATTTGCCAATGGCAGGAGATAGAAATTATCTTTTTTAAAAACATTAAGCACTTTACTGTTTGTCCCCGAAAGTATAACTTCTACCTTTCCGGATGTCGGCACATTTAATTCTGCCCTTATATTACGTATACACTGTATTATATCTATAACCTTGTTCATAATAGATGCAGCTTCCCTATCTTTAAATTTATCTGAAATTCTGGGCCAGGGAGCATACATTATGGTCTCAGAATCCTGGTATTCAAAATTCATTGCCTGATATACTTTTTTAAGATTGGGCTTGAGTATTTGCCAGATTTCCTCTGTTATAAATGGCATAAACGGATGCAGAATCCGAAGCAGATTATCGAGCACAAATATTAAAATTACTAAAGCCTCTCTGGAGATAGATTCTGTCTCTGAATAAAGATCTCTTTTTTTAATCTCTATATACCAATCGCAGAACTTATGCCAGAAAAATTCATATATTAGGCTCGCAGCCTCATTAAAGTTATACTCAGCAATAGAATCATCTACTTTTTCAACTAAGCTAAACAAACTACTTAGTATCCACTTATCAAAAAGAGAGAAATTTTTTATTTTTATATCTTCGTCAAAATCTTTTACATTCATAACAATGAATCTGGCTGCATTCCAAATTTTGTTGGTAAAATTACGTCCGAAAATAAACTTATCTTTAGACAGAAATACATCCTGTCCAATAGCAGTAATAGAGATAAGGCTAAAACGTAAAGCATCTGCTCCGTATTCATCTATTATCTCCAGTGGATCAATTATATTTCCTAAGGATTTAGACATCTTTCTCCCCTTATCATCCCTCACCGTACCGTGTATATAAACATCGGAAAATGGCAATTCACCCACAAACTCAAAACCCGCCATTACCATACGGGCAACCCAGAAAAAAAGTATCTCCTGAGCAGTTACAAGAGCTGAGGTTGGGTAAAAATATGCTAAATCAGTTATTAGCCCATAGTTCGTGGTTTTTAGTTTTTTACTATCGTCTCTGAACTTTTTACTCCGAACTACTTTTGGCCAACCCATAGTTGAAAAAGGCCACAACCAGGAGGAAAACCAGGTATCTAATACATCTTTATCCTGAACAATATCTACGCCTTTGCAGTGAGGGCAAGATTCCGGAGTTGTCTTAGAAACAATTAATCCTTTAAGTTTTCTTGCATCCTGAATTCCGAAAGTAGTTGCATCTTTAGGCTGCCAACAATTTTTGCAGTAATACACAGGTATTCTATGCCCCCACCAAATCTGCCTTGATATGCACCAGTCCCTTATATTTTGCATCCAATGCAGATAAACTTTTTCCCAACGCTTAGGAAAAAACTCTATCTTTCTATCTATAACTGCTTTTATGGCAGGAGCGGCCAGCGGCTTCATTTTTACAAACCACTGCCAGGAAATGTAAGGCTCTATTATTGTATGGCAACGATAACAATGCCCAATAGAATAAACATAGGGTTCGATTTTCTCTATTAAATCCTGAGCTTCTAAATCTTCTACTATTTTCTTCCGCGCCTTAAATCTATCCATACCGCTATAAGCAGCGGCATTTTTATTCATCACCCCATTTTCATCCATAATAACAATTG
>CAZAPE010000043.1:0-12652 GCA_964487065.1 uncultured Planctomycetia bacterium
TCAGCAACTGCAGAACCCATTCCGCCGAAAATCTGATGTTCTTCAACTGTTAAATTTGCGTAAGTTTCGTGCGCAGCTTTTATAATCTCATCTCTGTCTATATGTTTAATTGTGTGGATATTTATAACCCGAGCCGAGATATCTTCCTGCTTTAGAATATCGGCAGCTTTAAGTGATATATGAACCATCTGTCCTGATGCAATGATTGTAAGGTCTTGACCCTCCCTTAAAACTTTTGCTTTACCAATTTCAAAATCCTCCTCAGGAGTTGTTATAAAAGGAACGCTATTTCTTGAAAAACGTAAATAAACCGGCCCTGGATAAGATGCAGCAGCTTTAGTTGCTTTCAAAGCCTCATAATAATCACAAGGAACTAGAACTGTCATGTTAGGAATCACCCGCATAAGAGTAATCTCTTCCGTAGCTTGATGAGTAGCTCCGTCAGGACCGACTGTAATACCGCCATGGCTACCGACGATATTTACATTTAAATTCATATAGGCAACAGAATTTCTGATCTGTTCCCAAGGCCTTCCGGAAGCAAAGATTCCAAAAGTACAGGCAAATGGAATTTTACCCTCTAGCGCAAATCCTGCCGCAGAGGAGATCATGTCCTGCTCAGAAACTCCAAAACTAAAAAAACGTTCCGGAAACCTAGCTTTGAAAGCTCCGGCACGCACTGAATCTGTGAGGTCAGCAGAAAGCACAACTATTCTCTCATCACTCTTGCCAAGCTCTAAAATGCCGTCTCCAAAACCATTTCTGGTAGCTTTCATTCTTCTTCCAACTCCTTAAATGCTTTCTGGAGATCTTCTCTTACCGGAGCTACTCCATGCCACCTGTTGTCATTCTCCATAAACGAAACACCTTTACCTTTAACTGTGTGGGCAATAATAATACTGGGATAATTTTTAACTTTATATGCCCAGTCTAAAGCGTCCATCAAAGAAACAAAATCGTGCCCGTTACACTCTCTGGCTTTCCAACCAAAGGCAACCCATTTTTTCTTATAGGGCTCGAGATTTTTAATCTCATGCACAGGCCCATCTATCTGAAACTTATTGTGATCAATAATTGCAATCAGGTTATCTAATTTATAATGTGCTGCAGTCATAGCGGCCTCCCAGACCTGCCCTTCGTTAGTTTCGCCATCACCTAGAATACAAAAAACTTTATTTTTTCTTGCATCAAGTTTTGCAGCTAAAGCCATGCCTATAGCTATCGAAATACCCTGTCCCAAGGAACCGGTTGAAGCCTCTATCCCGGAAAGCCCTTTTTCAGGATGTCCCTGTAGGCGTGAACCATATTTTCTCAAAGTCATAAGTTCCTCTTTAGGAAAATACCCTCTATCTGCAAGAACCGCGTATAATGCGGGGCAACCATGGCCTTTGGAAAGAACTAATCTATCACGCTCAGGGAGACTGACATTCTTGGGGTCGTGTCTCAATTTGTAATAATAAAGACTCACAACTATCTCAACAAGTGAAAGCGAACCACCGGTATGGCCGGAACCTGCCTCCTCAAGCATTGTTAAGATATCCCTTCTGATCTGCCTGGCTTTTTGTTTTAAAAAATCTATTTTTGGTTTAGTTGCCAATTTTTTCCCTGACCTTTTTTATCTTTTCTTTTAATCCTTCCTGCTCGGAATCAATTAAAAAAGCTTTTTCCCATTCCTCATAAGCCTTTTTGTAATTTTCCATTTTATAATAAACATCTCCTAAATGCTCCCTTATAACTGGATCATCGCCATTACTATCCAAAGACTTCTGTATAAAACTGAGAGCATTATTGTAATCGCCGGTTTTAAAATACACCCATCCCATACTATCTAAATAGGCGCTATTAGCAGGATCAATCTCAAGCGCTCTTGCAATCAGTTCTTTTGCTTCTGTAAAATTTATACCCTTCTCAGCATACATATACCCCAAATAATTTAATGCATCGCTATGATTAGGGTCAAACTGGATTGCTTTCTTTAAGTTTTCTACAGCTAAATTCCATTCCTTATTTTCTTCATATACAGCACCAATAAAAAAGTAAACTTCCGCATTTTTAGGGTTCAATTCCAGTGACTTCTTAAAAAATATTACTGCTTTACTGTTATTCTTAAGTCTATAATTAAGAAACCCTTTCAGAAAAAAAACCTGCTCCAGTTTAACAGCTTCGCTTTCGGCTTTATCAAGAAACTGCAATGCTTTATCCAATTGATTATTTTTAAGATAATGATAAGCGATCTCCAAATAGAGTCCTTTCTCATTAGGAAAATCGCTTAAAATTTTTGTATATATCTGCTCAGCCTCTTCTAATCTATCAGCCTTATAGTATGCTTGCGCTAAAATTTTAAGCAACCTTACGTCGTCAGATTTTCTTTTTAAACCTTCCTTATATATATCTATTGCGCTGGAATAATTTTGCTTCATTTCATAAAAAACACCTTGCGTAATATAGGCCTGCATAAAATCGGAATCTGACTTTATTACTAAAGCCATCTCTTCTACCGCTCTATCCAATTCTCCCTCTTTACTATAAAGTATGGCCAGATTGAAACGCAATATAGGTAAATCCACATTCTCATCTAACAGTTTCTCATAGGCATCAGCAGCCTCGGAAACATTCTCCTGAAGAACATAGAGATCGGCAAGAGAAGCCAAGGCCATAATATCATGAGGGTTAATCTCAACAATCTTCTCATATTCTTTTGCAGAGAGATCATATTTCCCCATAGAACTATATATCAGGGCCAAAACAAAATGCACCCTTATATCATCCGGAGCATAAGTACTTGCTCTCTGCAGCTCTTTTATCGCTGAATCAAACTGTTTCTCTTTTAAATAAACAAGAGCAATTCTTATATGTAGACTCGAATTTTTGTGGTCATATTCTAATGCCCGCTTATACTCCCCTAAGGCTGCATTTAAATCCCCTCTTTTCTCATAAATTACACCAAGCATAAAATGCGCATAGCCCGATGAGGCTACATTAGCAGCAAATATACCTTTTGTGCAAATAGAGAAAAAAAATAAAAAAATAAAAACCCCTTTTAAAAAATGGAACTTTCTCATTTTGGTTTTCCAGTATGCCCTATTATTTCTTCTTATGCCTATCTCTCTTTAATCTCTTTTTTCTCTGGTGTGTCTTGATACTTTTTCTTTTCCTCTTTCTTCCGCAAGGCATCTGTTTACCTCCTGAATAAATATGTTAATTATATCTTATTTAAGGTATAACCTTATTAAGAGGATATTCAATAATCCCCTCGGCGCCTAATTGCTTAAGCTGAGGAATTAATTCCCTGACAACTTTCTCTTCAACGATAGTCTCTACAGCATACCACTCGTCTTCCGTTAGCGTGGAAATTGTAGGCCTGCGCATAGAGGGAAGAATTCCTAAAACTCTTTCGAGATTCTTTTTAGAAACGTTCATCTTTAAACCAACCTTAGATTCAGCGCTAAGCGCTCCTTGGAGTAAAATCACCAGGCTATTAATCTTATTCTTCTTAAAAGCGTCATTCCAGGAATTTTTATTTGCAATAAACTGGGTAGTTGAATAACAAATTGTATCTACAATGCGTAAATTATGCCTCTTTAAGCTCTGCCCTGTTTCAGTAAGTTCAACAATAGCATCTACCATGCCTGCTGCAACCTTTACTTCGGTTGCTCCCCAGCTGAATTCAACATCGGCATTGACACCGTTTTCTTTCAAATATCGCTTTGTTACATCAACAAGCTCAGTTGCGATTCGCTTACCTTCTAAATCTTTTACGCTTTTTACGCCTGAATCATTGTTAACTACCAATACCCAACGTACCGGAATCATCTGCTGCTTAGCATAGACAAGCTCTGAAACCCTGACTACATCGGAATTATTTTCTTTAATCCAGTCCTCTCCGGTAAGCCCGCAATCCAAAGCGCCTACTTCAACATAATAAGACATTTCCTGCGCTCGCAGCATTACTAATTCAAGCTCCGCATCATCTACAGAAGGGAAATAAGAACGCTGGGCGACATTGATATTAAAACCTGCTTTTTTAAAAAGCAGAATGGTCTTCTCCTGCAAACTTCCTTTTGGTATACCAATTTTCAACTTCATTTTATGCTCCTTGTAATGGTTTATTTTACACAAGACTCAAGAATTGTCAAATCATTCCCCCAGTATATTACGGACTTTAGCAATAAGAGCTTCAGTTTCAAATGGTTTTTCAATATAATCATCAACGATATCAGTTATAAAAAGCCCTTCCATCTTTATTTTCTCTTTTATAGATAATATAATAATCGGAATTTTAGAAAGTTCTTCATCCTCTTTTATTTTTTTTACAGCTGTATACCCATCCATTACCGGCATCATAATATCCATTATTATTAAATCCGGCTTCCTGCATTTGGCCAATTCCAAACCTTCTTTACCATTCGAGGCTACAGCTATACTATAACCAGCCGCTTCAAGGCGTATTTTAACAGCGGCCCTGAGTTCCTTTTCATCATCTACAAGAAGTATTTTTTTCATCTATTTTCCTCCTTAAAAATTTTTATTTCCTTTTCCTTCTCTTTGGAATAAAATTTTTACTTAAATTTTTAGCTTTTTCTAAAAGCTCATCTTCCTTAACGCCATCTTGGGGATATCCGGCAAGGCCGATTTTTACTCTTAAAGACTTTCTTGGCTTATCTACCTTCATATAATACTCATTTAAAGCCTCTTCTATTCTCATTTTTACAGCTTGCGCATTATCTTTAGATGTCATATTTAATAATATTACAAAATCATCCTGGCCGTAAAATATTACATCTTCGTTTCTCCTTAAAACATTCTTGAATAATCTCCCCAGCTCTTTTTTATATTCGACTGCAGATATATTCTTTGAGGCAAGAGATTTTATTACCTCTTTCATATTCAGGACTTGAATCCAAATTAAACTAAAATCTTTGTTAAGCATAACGCAGCGATGTAAATTCTCAGCAACCGTTTCAAGAAGCGCCTGTTTCTGAGTATATTTAGGTATTGTAAATATAAACTTGGTACCTTTTTCATATTCGGATTCAGCCCATATCTCTCCCTTATGCAACTCAACCAGGTGCTTGCTTATTGCAAGCCCAAGTCCGGTCCCGGGTTCCTGCATATTAGAATCCCGTTCGAATTGCTGGAATTTCATAAACAATTTTGACATATTTTCAGGAACAATACCAATCCCTGTATCTTCTACTTGGGAAATTATCTCGCTATCAGTCTCCTTCAAGCTAACAGTAACATTACCTTTAGATGTAAATTTAATTGCATTATGCACTAAATTAGAAAAGACTTCCGCCAGTCTGTCTTTATCTCCATAAGTAATCAAATGTTTATTCGGAACTGAGATTTTTAAAACCAATCCTTTGTCAGAAGCTAAAGGATTAAATGTCTTTACGCCCATACGCGCTATTTCAACCATATCAATAAATTCCCGCTCTATTTGCGTCTTCCCGGACTCCATTTTTGAGATATCCAATATCTCATTAATAATTCTCCCTAATCTATCCATATTGGATTTCACTATTCCAAGATACTCTTTTTGTTTAGAGTTTATTTTACCGGGAATCTCGTCAAGAAGGATGGAAGTAAACTCTTTCATAGTTGTAAGCGGCGTCCTTAACTCATGGGAAACAATAGAAATAAAATCATTTTTTATCCTGTCTACTTTTTTCTCTTCCGTAATATCCCTGATTAAAAGAACAGAACCAATTATTTCACCGCTAGCATCTTTTACAGTTGTAGCCTCAAATCTTAAAAATATATTTCTTCCTATAACTTCAACTTCCTTTATGGTGCAATCTTCGCCTGCGCATAAAAAATCTATTATATACTCCAGATCTTCGGCTTTGGTAAAAATGCGATTGGAACCCTCTTGGTCAAACAATTTCAAATATCTTTTTGCAGCAGGATTAATAACAACTATACTCCCGAACCTGTCAAACATCATAACGCCCTCGGGCATTGATCTCACCATAGACTCCATCTGCTTCATATAAACCTGTTTTAATAACTTCTTCTCGAATGAGATACGGTATGCTTGATAGGCATTAAATATTTCGGGGAGGAAAATATTTATATTGAGAGCATTGCGATTAAAACACTTCCAAGCACCTTTCTTTAAAAGACCTGCTTCTAAATCACTGTTTATCCCATAAAGGATAAAAATCTCCGGGATTATTTCTGAATTTTTCAGAACCTGACTAAGGAATTCAAGAGGATCCGCATCTGCTACCCTATCGCTTGCAACAAGCAGATGGTAACGACCGCTCTCTATATTACTGGAGGCCTCTTTTAAAGAGAGGCAAACATCTTTTTCTATTTTAATGTTTTTCTCTAAATCCAAATCAGGAATTAGAGAGTTCAAATCCTCTGCCTCTTCTTTTGTCGATGCTATAACTAATATGTTGACTAATTCTTGCATTTTTGTTTATTATATTACCTCAAAAATTATAAAGCAAGCATTGAAAATAAACTATTGACTAAAATTGAACTTATAATTATTATATGAAATTAATAAACAAAAAAATACAGGTGAAAATGAAAAGAGAAGAATTAAAGCTATCAGTTTACTGCAAAGAAGAAAACATAAGTTATGCAGGAAAACATTTGCTGATTGAAATGTGGCAATGCAATAATATATCTTCCGCAGAATATATAAAAGAAATCCTAAGAGAAGCGGTAACAGCCTGCTCAGCAACCATTATAGACGTTCACACTCATACTTTCTCGCCTTATGATGGAGTATCAGGGATTGCAGTACTTAAAGAATCACATATTTCAATTCACACCTGGCCTGAATTTAAATATGCAGCTATTGATATATTTGTCTGCGGAAATGTTGATCCTTACAAAGCATTGCCCGTCTTTAAAAGAGCTTTTGACACAGAAAACGTACAGGTAGTAGAGCTTAAGAGAGGAATATTTGATGAGAAAAAGATGGTTTTTTGAGCGCCTGTTTCCTGATGTAAAACTTGGCCTCAAATTAAATAAATCTCTCTTAAGAAATTCCTCCAAATATCAAAAAATCCAAGTCTTAGATACAGAGCGCTTTGGCAAAGTCTTAGTCCTTGATGGAATAATACAGACGACCACTGAAGATGAATTCATATATCATGAGATGATGACTCATATCCCTTTATTATCGCTTCCAAGCCCTCTACAGATACTTATTATAGGCGGAGGAGACGGAGGCATACTTCGCGAAGTTTTAAAACACAAAAGCGTAAAAAAAGCGACCCTGGTTGAAATAGACAAGAAAGTAATCGATTATTCAAAAAGATATTTATCTTCAATATGTAAAGACTCATTCGCAAATAAAAAAACAGAATTAATAATAGGAGACGGCGCTAAGTTCATAAAAAATACCAAATACATGTATGATGTTATCATAATAGACTCCTCAGACCCTATAGGGCCGGCGCAAGTATTATTTCAGAAAGAATTTTATACTGATTTAAGAAGCGCCTTGAAAAAAGACGGCATAATGGTAAGGCAGTGCGGCTCATCTTTCCTGCAGAAGGATGAGATAGTTGATAATTTTAAAAAAGCAAAAAAAATCTTCAAATATACAGCAGTTTATAATGCATCCGTACCGACATATATAGGCGGGTTTTTTAATCTTATGTTCTGTTCCCAGAAAATAGACCCTAAAAAATTATCCCTTAAAACAATAGAGACAAGGTATTCAAAGCTAAACGGAAGAACTAAATATTACAACCCCGAGATACACCTTGCTTCTTTTAAACTACCTAACTATACTAAAGAAAGGATAGGAGAAAAGAATTGAAAGAAAAAACATATGGTTATGAGCTTGTATTAGATCTTTACAGATGTGATCCCAAAAAGATACGCTCTAAAAAAGCATTACAGAAGTATGTTGATACACTATGCAAATTAATAAAAATGAAACAATACGGAAAAACTCTAATACCGCATTTTGGACATGATAAACCTTTCACCAGCGGGTACTCACTGGTCCAATTAATAGAGACGAGCTCAATAACGGGACACTTCTCGGAGCTATGGAACTCCGCGCATATAAACATCTTCTCCTGCAAAACATACGATCCTAAGAAGGCTGTTGATTTTACAAAGAAATTCTTCGGCGCAAAAAGTATGGCCAAGAGATATCTTTTGAGGAAAGTCAAGTAGGTTACTGATTAGCAGTTTATAGCGTTCAGTCCTAAAAACAAAAAATTCCAAATCCAGATGTTAAAATCTCCGAGATTATTTTCTTGAGACTAAAAACTCAACAGAATATTAAAAGCTTCTTTCTGTTTGGAAAGAAAAGTTGGAAAAACGGGATAAGGAGCAGCTTTTTTAACTACCTCTATTGCAATATCTCTTACAACCGGATCTACATCCCCGATTACAGCAGGTTCACCGACTAAACTGCCGCGTTCATCGAGGAGAAAAACAACATTGACCTCGCCTTTCAACCCCATATCGAGATAATTTTTTTTCAGGTAATCATATATATTATTGGTAACCTCTAAATAGTACTCGGAATAAAGCAGCCTCTCTTCTTCTTCAGCAACGGCTTCCTTCCTTGATTTGGAAGATAATTCTGCCCTGGAAATAGAAGCAGATTTTTCTTTATATTCTAAAGAACTGGATTGCTCTTTTGCTAATTCCGAAATCACCTTTTCTTTCTTTATAGCAGACTCATCTCCATCAACTATATGAGGGGTAAGCAATATTATTAATTCCTTCTTTTCATTTTTCTCATGTTTTCCGGTAAATAGCTTTCCTATAAGCGGAAGTTCCGCAAGGCCCGGAACTCTCTCTCTATTATCGGTATCGGTCTCTTTCATCAACCCTGCCAGCACAATAGTCGCACCGTCTTTGATTATTACCGTAGTCTCTGTTTCGCTGATTGTTTTCTTTGGGTACCTGCCACCGCTTGTAGTAGTTATAATTTCCGCACTACTGACCTCAGGTTTAATCTTCATCTTTATATATCCTTCATCAGATATATACGGCGTCACTCTTAACTGTACCCCGGTATCGACATACTGAACGCTTTCGCTGACAACAGATTGGCTTAAACCTTCAGGGAAGGTCTGCGTAATCGAAATAACCGGCTCCTGCGCTCCTACCAGAATATAAGCTTCTTGTCTATCCATTACAGTAATCTTAGGAGAAGATAGGACATCAATTTTACCGAAGGTATTAAAGAGTTTAAATAAACCTCTATATTGATCGCTGGCATTCAGCTCTTGATTTTCATTAAAAACAACTTTTCCAATAGCAATTTTACCGATACCTGCACCAGATGTCGGAGCCGTTAAGGTCCCGTCATAAAAAAGCCCTGCCTGCTTACCGAAAACAACGCCCCAATCAACACCATATCTATACTCATCACTTAAAGTAATATCTATTATCTTCGCCTCTATCTGTACAGATTGAGGCCTCCTGTCAAAGGCTTTAATCACTCTTTCAACATGTCTGGCATTGCCTGAAATGTCGGTTATAACGACTCTATTTGATGTTTTATCGAATTTTATAGTTCCAACGTCCTTGGTAACCAGATCAGCAAGCTCTTCCTGTATATCTTCAACAAGAGTATAATTAAGCTGTACTACTATTGTCTCAAGCGGATTGTCCATTTCTCTGATAACCTTATCCATCTCATAGATAACATCAGGAGTATCAAGGAGTATTATAGAATTAGAATGACTATCGATAATAACCTTACCTATACCGCTTTTAAGTTCATCAAAAGTCTTTCCTAAAGATTCAGCCTTTGCGTTTCTTAGATTATATTTCTTCAAAACTCTAAGATCATAGAAAGGCTTGCCGTATTTTTCCCCATATTCTCTGTTGGTCATAACGTTAATAAGGTCGCCCCTCTTTTCATATGCCAAATCATTGGCTGCAATTAGAATTTCAAAAGCATCCCACACCGAAACCTCTTTCAAGAAAAAAGTTACCTTTCCTTTAACGAGGGGGCTGGCGGCAATACTTAATCCCGAACGCAGGGATATAATCTTTAAAACATCCAATATATCCATGCCCTTTATATCCAAAGTAACAGGAGCATTAAGATCAACTGTAACAGCAAAGGCTGCATGAGTTAACAATAAAACCAGAAAGACTAAAACGCTAAAATGTAATCTCTTTTTCTTCATTATTTACATTTATTATAACTGAATCCTGGTTTATTTTCTCAATCTTTATACCTTTTATACTCTGCCCTTCGGAAATCAAATATTGTTTTTCATCTTCTTCGCTAAAAATAGCAACATACTTTTTATCTAAAACGATTATACCATTAAAAGAAAGTGAAGCCAAAGGATCTTTCTCCTCACTAACCACTTCTGGCGCTCTTTTACTTTTTAAAGCAAAAATCTCTCTGTTCTTTAAGCTGTCTATATAACTTTGGATATTTTTCCTCTCCGGAAACTGAAAATCTTTTTGTTTTAAAGTTTTAATTAAGGCTTTTTCAAAAAGAATATTTATCGCAAGAGGCCTTCTGAAAATAAGGGCGAGGCCTAAAACAAAAAGAATAGCTATAGCAATCCTGAATGCAACTTTTGGAGGAAATAAATTCTTTTGCTTCATAAAATAACCCTTTTTAGCTGCAGTTTAAACATAAGTTCCCCGCCCCGGTAGGGATTTAAAGCAAGCGAATCTATTGAAATCAGGCTATAGGGGTCTTCAAGAATAGCAATAAATCTTAAAAAATTATCAATACCGGATGTAGCATCGACTTCAAAATAGAGAGCGCTTTTTGCGTCTCTGCTTAGAGAGCTTGCTTTAGGACTTACACTTCGAAGAGTAACAGCGCAGGAATTTGCAACGCCGTTAATGAATTTATAAAATGAGACTTTCAGTTCTTCTTTATCATCTATTATCAGATCAGAAGCGGAAATATATCCAGAGAGATTTTTGTACTGATTTTGAATATGCTCTTTCTCAGAGATTAATTGTAAGGCTTTCTTGAATTTTGCCTCATTTATCTCCAGTTCAGTATTAAGTTCTGTAAATTTATTGAAAAATGGATACAACAAAACTCTAATGAAAAATAGAATAAATAACACAAGCGCAAGATATTTAACATAATTGCGGTCTTTTATGTTTACTATTTTCATTTTAATACAATTTTAAGATAAAATACGTTTTCTCCGGCAGATGAAAGATTCACCTTAAAAGAGTTTATACTTTTTGTAAACGAAAGCGCTTTAACTCTTTCATAAAAATCATAAACAGCCTCAAGATTCTTTGAATTTCCCTCAATGATTAACTCTAAATCCCTTTTGTAATCCAAACTCAACAATAAAACATCCCGTGGTAATATCTGGGTCAATTTTTCAAAAATATCAAGAAAACAACTTTCCCCGACACGTTTTGCGAAAAAAACATTTATCCTCTTCTGGCTCTCAAGCAGCCCGACTTCGCTTTTTATATCATTTAAGAAGTACTGTATCCTTGAAAGGTATATCGCCTTGCGTTTATACTCCCAGGAAAAAAGAAGCAATAAGCCCAAAAAAGCTAACGATAAATAAAGTGTTGTAGCCTTTCTCCTCTGCAGTGTTTTTTTTCTTGAAATCTCATCTATAAGGTTTGGGGGTGTCAAATCTATTTCAGCCTTTTCTATGCTGCTTAAACCGATGAGCTTAACTAATGAAAATAACTCCTCATTACTTGTGCCATAATATTCAAAATCATTACTTTTAGAAACAAAGTCCTCTTGGGGTAAAAATTCAACCTCATTAAACGCAATTAAAGCGCGGTCTTTTTCAAGGAACTTTATGTATTTCGGCCCCACTATTGCAAGTGAATCTATATTTTTATATATTTTCTCTTTATTAAAAGATGCTACTGAGTTTAAAACTTCATCAAGCCAAGGTTGGATGCCATGATCTCTTATAAAATCAAAGCCTTTTTTTATCTCACGGCAGAAAAGCATTCGCCCCTCCCCTATGATACAAAGATTAGAAAACCTGGTATCTAAATCAATTACTATCGCATCTTTATTCGGCCTTATTTTAGTATAGAACCCCAAAATACCGGAACTGTTTACGGTGACCATGTTGGGCAATAAATAATCCTTTAAACCGCTTAAATATCTGCGCAAGACCTCCTCTCCTATTACAGCCAGCATAACTTTGGTATAACCGTTTGGCTCTTTATTTAATATATTTACGCAATGCAGAATATTGATATCCCTATAAGGAAACTGCCTAAGAGCCTGATACCTGGCCATCTGTTTAACCTCATCATTCTGCTGGGATGGAAAAGAGGGATAATGTATTGATATTTTTCTGCGCGGAATAGAAACCGTGACCGCAGAGGTGCTTTTCAAAAAAATCTTCCCCAAGACCTTTAACCCTTCAGATTGTATAGGCCTATTTAATATAATAAGTTTTGAAAGAAGAAATTTATTTTCCTTTAACTCGGCTGCGCAGATTTTTACCTGATCGTCCTCTATTTCTACAGTATACATTTATTCAACCCAGAAGTTTTCCCACCAAGATAAAACTTCAAAATTTTCATCTTTACGCTTAACCACTGTAAGAGCATAACTTTTCAATCCTTTTTTTGTTTCTGCCTTAAGCAATATTCTAAAGTATTGTGAATTTACTTTAAAGTGTTTTTTAAAATCTGAATCCCATTTATTTTTTTCAGCAGGAGTCATTTCATATCC
>CAZAPE010000044.1:0-11973 GCA_964487065.1 uncultured Planctomycetia bacterium
ATTTGCGGGCATAGAGAAAAATCTTTTTGGTTTGTAAATTTATGTTGTCCATATTATTTTTAGATTAGTTTTTGGGCAATCAAAGAAAAATACGCTCAACCTTTCGCTAAAAGCGAAAGAAAAAAGATTGGTTCTGAAAACTTCGTTTTCTCTGTGTTTTCGCACAGGAACTTCCGCATTGCCGAGCGGACGCTTTCGTTCCCCCTCAAAAATGCTTGGATTCTCGCGGGGAAATACCATGCCGAGGCGCGAAGCGCCGAGGCAACATCTTATGATTTCGCAGAAAGTGCAAATTTTCGGAGAGGCTGGGATTTGAACCCAGGGACCTGATTTCTCAAGTCAAACGATTTCCAGTCGTTTTGATTCGGCCGCTCTCACACCTCTCCACATGATAAAATTCCAATACACAAATCTAAAATCACAAACAATAACAATCTATTAAAATATTATCAATAACTACTCTTGTCAATTATCGAATTCCTGATTTTCTTTCCAATTTTCTTTATATCTATTTTATCTTACGCTTTGCGTTTCTGGAACCAATTTTGCGTTTTGCATTTTTAATTTTGCATTGTCTAACCATCAACTCTTAAGCTTTTTAACATACTCTAATGCTTCTTCCTTTGTTTTTATCTCACCTAAAGCTTGCTTCTCCTCTACATCTCTTAATATCTCACCAATCAAAGGTGAAGGCTCTGATGCGATGATACTCATCACATCCTCTCCATTAATAAGTTTAGGAGGCCTGATCTCTTCCTTATTCCTGTAATACTCTTTTATTAAATTTAGCAGCGCTTTTTTGTGTTGTACAATATCCTTTCTGCTCGATAATCTTCCCCGTGTTGCTTCTTTATCGGCAATAGATAAAAGTATTATCGAAACAGCCTCCTCCTCTGCATCCCTGAAATACCTAAATACTGCCCTCTTTGAATTTTTAAGGCAATCCAGAAGAAAGCCGGGCCTGAGATGATGATAAATCATATCTTCTAACTTTTGACTCTCTTTTTTTGATAATTTTAATCTCAAAGATATATCCTGCATAATCTCCTTACCTTTTTTGGGATGCGCCGTAAATCTTGTTTTCCCCTTCTCATCTACAAAGTAAGATGCCGGTTTACCGATATCATGTAAAACAACCGCCAATTTTAGTATATCCCGCCGTGACCTATTATCTCTTATTTCTTCATTTAGATATCTTTTTGTCTCATCCAAAAGAAATGATTTCTTTAGTAAAATCTCAAGCCTTCTCAGGGCTTCCAGCGAGTGCAGGTCAACAGAAAGATGGTGGTATGGTCCCGGATTTGGTTTTTTTAACTCTTCCCATTGCGGAAATATATAATCAAGAATTCCTAACTCCTGCATAATTTTAAAAAACTTATAGCTAAAGCTGCTTTTTAGAATTTTGAAAATCTCTTCACTTATTCTCTCCCCTGCCTCATCTTTTAAAAGAAATGCTTCCTGCTTTAGAAACCTTAAAGTATCCCTCTCTATTTTAAATCCCAGCTCACTGGATAAGCTTATACCTCTTAAAATTCTTATAGGATCATCTATTAAATTCTTCTCAGCAATCGCTCTTATTAAGCGCCTCTTTAAGTCAAAACGCCCCCTTAAGGGATCAATTAAGTTATTAAAGTTAAGATTTTTTGCAGCATCTATTTCTAAGGCAAGAGCATTAATTGTATAATCCCGCGCTTTTAAATCCTGGATTATATCTCTTCCTTTAAGAGCTGAGAAATCAAACTGCAAATTGTATTCATCTTTCTTAATAACCCTATAGACCTTGTTTTTCTCATCCAGAACAAACCAGGAACCGGATATACTTTGAGCAAATTTTTTACTCAAACCAAAGACATCCCCATTTAGCGTAAAATCGCAGTCAATTATATCCTTTTCTCTTTTAAGCAAAAAATCCCTGATTAAACCGCCAACCAAAAATATTTTTGAATTATTAGATAATCTTTCAATTATTTCAAGATATGTTTTTATTCTTCGCATTTTTTAAATAAAAAGGGGGCATTAAAAGCCCCCTTAATAACAATTTCAATAAAAATTAATTGCTACTATTCCTGTTTTGGCGCTTCGGGCTGCTTTGCTTCTTCTTTTTTGCGGGCTATTGAATCTCTGATTTCGCCAATCGCAGCAATCGCCATAATAGCACCGACAAAAGCCAGGAATGGGCAACCGCCGCCCTTTAGAACAACAACGAAAGCAGGCCACCAAGTAAAAATTCCTATTACACCGAACAGAACAAAAATAATACCCAATAACAATACGGCAAACTTTACCATTTACACACCTCCTTGGTTTCTCTTAATAATTTAAATTAAAAATCTTCCCAAGTCAACTTAAATAAAATTCTTCTTGATAACAAAAAGATTAATTAAGAAAAGTAAACTGGCTGTGGCTATAACAATATTAAGCACCTGGATAAGGCTGTTATGCCAGAAATAAATCGCAATACCCTCGCATACTAAAAGTATCAAAAAGGAGGACATATATTTTATTCTGTTGAGCGAAAGGTAATACAAGAGGAAGTTGAAACAGACAACGAAAAGCCCCATGCTTATCGCAAATCTTCTTACTAATCCATAGCATTGCACATACGCCTGACCGGTAAACAATTTTATTATCGCACCTGGCATCATAAATATTGTCAACGAAGCAACTACCACTAAAGATATAATATAAACGGAGGCATGCTTAAGATGGCTGATCGTCTCCTCTTCTTTTACATGGGAGTTAGCAACTTTTGGAAACATAACCATACATATTGCAAGCGGCAGAAATAGAACCATTTTCCCTATCATCTGGGCTATAGAATAATACCCCGCCTCAAGAGGGGTAAAATAATGTTTAACAAGAATGATATCCAGATTAGTAAGAAGAACAAACGACAATGTTGCTAAAGCCACCGGAAAAAGATATTTATATACTTCCTTAAAATTAACATAAACCTCCTTTTCTTCATCAAAAGACAGCTTGCGTAAACCTTTTCTAAGGATCGGCAATGCAACTAAAACACACAATAGCGTTGCAAAAGTAAGGGCATTCAGGGCTCCACTGACTCCAAAACCAAATTTAACAAGTAAAACACCTAAAAAGAATTTACTCATATTCATTAATATCATTACTATACCTAAAGATAAAAATTTCTGCAACCCCTGCAGCCCTGCTAAGGGTAAGGGCATTAAAAGACTTACAATAACAACTCCGGCCATAGAGTAAATCGGCGTAAGATTTGTAATTTTAAAATAAACCGCTAAAGGCTTTGAGAGAAGAATGATTAACAAAGAAACCCCTCCTGCGACGACCAAAATTCTTAACACCATACCCTTGAGAAGTTTATACATCGCCGCTTTTGACTCTAAACCGTGATAGCGGGCGACGAATCTTGTAATTGCAATCTGCAGATTTCCCGTAGGCATTGCAAAGAAAATAATACAGGCAAATAGAACATTCAAAATACCAAACTCCTCAGGGGTTAAATTCCTGACCATAAAAACATGGTAGAGAAGACTGAACATATTGCCAAAGCTTGTTGCTATAAAAAGAATAGTAGCCTGGCTGTATAAATTATGGCTTTTTATTGTTGCGAATATCCTCTTAATCAACTGCCAACTTTCCTTTGAAATTTTTTATTGTCATTAAAAGTCCTTCCTTTAACCCAATATCCGCAGACCAATTAAGGAGCTTTTTTGCCAATGCTGCATCGGGCTGCCTTACTTTGGGATCGTCTTTTGGAAGCGGCAGAAATTTTATCCTGCTCTTGCTTTTAGTAATATCTAAAATTACTTTTGCAAGCTCAAGTATGGTGTATTCGGCAGAGTTTCCAAGATTTACCGGATCATGATATTCAACATCTATCAATTTCGTAATACCGCTGATTAAATCGTCGACATAACAGAATGATCTTGTCTGACTTCCATCTCCATATACAGTGATATCTTCATTTTTGAGGGCCTGAGAAATGAAATTAGGAACTGCCCGTCCGTCATCGCATCTTATCCTGGGACCATAGGTATTAAATATTCTTATAATCCTGGTGTCAACTTTATGCTCTCTGTGATAGGCCATGACTAAGGCCTCGGCAAATCTTTTGGCCTCATCATAAACACCTCTGGGCCCGATAGGATTTACATTGCCCCAGTACTTCTCATTCTGAGGATGCATAAGAGGATCCCCATAAACCTCAGAAGTCGAAGCCAGCATGTATTTTGCGCATTTTGCTTTAGCTAACCCTAAAGTATTATGGGTGCCTAAAGAGCCGACTTTAAGAGTCTGTATCGGATATTTGAGATAATCCATGGGTGAGGCTGGCGAAGCAAAATGAAAAATCCAATCTATATCGCAATCTATCTGTATAAACTTTGTGACATCATGTTTAATAAATTTAAAATTCGGCTTATCTATTATCGCTTCTAAATTTTCCTTATTACCGGTAATAAGATTATCAATACAAATAACGGAAAATCCCTTTCCTATAAGCCGCTCGCATAAATGCGAACCCAGAAATCCCGCTCCTCCGGTAACAAGCGCATATTTCATCTCTTTTAATTCTCCTTGAAATACTGTATTGTCTTCACCAAGCCTTCCTCAAAACCAATTTCTGGTTTATATCCTAATTTCAAAACTGCGCTGCTTATATCCGCAAGTGTATACTTAACATCCCCGGCTCTTACGGATTGAAAATCCGGGTTTATATCAGAGCCTAAATACTTCCTCAAAAACTCAAAAAGTTCATTTACGGTATGCGAACTGCCGCTGGCAATATTAAAAACACATCCCGAAGTATTTTCTTTTTCAGCTGCCAGTATATTCGCGTTAACAACATTGCCGACATATGTAAAATCTCTGCTTTGCATGCCATCGCCATAAATAGACGGGCTATCATTATTGAGAAGTGAAACAATAAATTTAGGTATTACTACAGCATATTGATTCTCTAATGATTGCTTAGGTCCAAAGACATTGAAATATCTCAACGCAACTGTTTGGAGGCCATAAAGCGAAGAGAAAACCGCGCAATAATTTTCCGCATTTAATTTTGTCGCAGCATATATTGAAATCGGGCGTGGTAAATCCGATTCCTTCTCGGGGAAATCCAACCTCTCTCCATACACCGAACTGGATGATGCAAAAACAACTCTTTTTACATTGCACTCTTTTGCTGCAATTAAAACATTAAGTGTGCCCTGTACGTTTACTTCATCATAATCATTCGGATAGTGGAATGATTTTGGCACCGATCTTAAAGCCGCCTGATGAGATACATAATCAGCGTCTTTAAAAATGCTCTTTAACTCTTTTATATCACGAATATCTGTTTCGATTATTTCAAGGGAGCCCTTGTAACTGCCGCCGGGGAAAAGTAAATTCTCCCGTTTCCCGGTAATAAAATTATCTACAACCTTGACGCTCTCGCCTCTTTTAAGAAGCTCCTCAACAATATGAGAGCCTATAAAGCCGGCACCACCTGTAATAATCCAATTAGCCATCTTAAATTTTTGTTAAATTCTTAGACTTCCAGTGTATTGTATTTCTGCAATCCAGGATAAGTTTCGCGCACCGTAGAAGAGAATAATTTACATTACTGTGGTCTGTAACAATTAAAACAACATCCATGCGGTTTATATTTTTTCTGTTTAAAGAAAGTGCTGTTATACTTTTCCCCTCTATTTTAAGCTCCTTAACATAAGGGTCATAAAAAGATACTCTAGCGCCTTTTTTATTCAATCCCTGGATTATCTCTAAAGCCGGAGATTCCCTGAGGTCATTCACATCAGCTTTATAAGTTACTCCGAGTATCAGGATATTAGCGCCTTTTAGAGCTTTTTTATTTCTGTTTAACATATCTAAAAGCTTATCTACCACATAATGCGGCATATAAGAGTTTATCTCCTGCGCTGTTTTTATTAATTTCGGCTCATAGCCCAAGAGACGGGCTTTCCAGACAAGATACATCGGATCTGTAGGTATACAATGCCCTCCGATGCCGGGACCGGGGTAAAAAGGCATAAAACCGAAAGGCTTCGTCTTTGCCGCTTCTATAACCTCCCAGACATTTATACCAAGCCTATTGCAGACAATAGCAACTTCATTCGCTAAAGCTATATTTACGCTGCGAAATGAATTCTCAAGCACCTTTACCATCTCTGCGACTCCCGGCGAAGATACAGGCACAACCTCTTTTAAAATCTGCCCATACAAAGTTACGGCCAATTTAAGACAGCTCTGCGTATAGCCGCCTATAATCTTGGGAATATTTACCGTATGGTATTTTTTATTCCCAGGATCTATTCTCTCCGGCGAGAATGCAAGGTAAAAATCCCGTCCCACTTTAAAGTTAGAGCTTGAAAGTAGCGGCAAAATTATCTCTTTTGTCGTACCTGGATAAGTAGTGCTCTCAAGGATAACGAGCGTTGACTTCTTAAGCGTCTTTTTTATTTTTTGTGCAGCCTCAAGAACATAAGATAGATCCGGTTCACCGGTTTTTCTTAACGGCGTTGGAACACATATAATAATTACATCGCTACCCGAAATACTTTTGTAATCGCAGCTGACTTTGAAATTCGATTTTCTAAAAACGCTCTTTAAATCCTCATCTTTTAAATCAAGTATATATGATTTACACTTTCTTAACAAATCAATACGTTTTTGATCTACGTCTATTCCATTTACCGAAAAACCCTTCTTTAGAAATTCAATTGCAAGCGGCAATCCTACATATCCAAGGCCAACAATAGATATTACCGCTTTTTTATTTAAGATCTTTGCTTTCAACTCTTTCATAACGCAACAATTATAAACTAATTTTCGATTTTGTAAAGTAAAAGGAACTAAACGAATTGACTCACATTAAATGTTACCCAAAATAATTTTCTAAGGTATCGTTGACTCATAATTCATGTTACCCGAAAATATACCCTAAAAGGGGGTGTATTTTCATGAGTCCACGAGCCAGAATGGAATATCTTGAAGCAATATACTTAAGATACAAAAGAGCATCTTTAAAAGAGAAAACCGCTATCCTTGACGAATTCTGTCTAAACTGCGGTTATCACAGAAAACATGCAATAAGGCTGTTAAATAATTTTAAACGCTTTACCAAACCAAAACCAAAGAAAAGAGGCAAACCTTCAAAATATAACAAGCCGTATATCCTTGAGCCATTAAAGAAAATCTGGCTGGCGGCAAATCTACCTTGTTCTAAGCGGCTAAAAGCGATACTGCCTCTGTGACTGCCTGGGTATGCAAAGGAATTTGGCGGCTTGTCTTTGGATGCGGTGAAGACTCTGTGTAAAATATCCGCCCCTACAATTGACAGGCTGTTAAAAGAATCTCGCGTAAAATATAAAGGCCGTGGCAGAAGCACGACGAAACCCGGAACGCTTCTTAGAAAGCAGATCCCTATCAAGACCAATCAGTGGGATGAAGCAAAACCTGGCTTCCTTGAAGCTGATACTGTTGCACATTGCGGAGAAAGTCTGCTTGGTGAATTTATATACACAGTCAACTTCGTTGATATAGCCACTGGCTGGTCTGAACAAAGAGCTGTCTGGGGCAAAGGGGGGACAGGTGTATTGAAGCAGATTCAAGATGTTGAGAATTCTCTCCCCTTTCCTCTTTTGGGCTTTGATTGCGATAACGGCTCTGAGTTCCTGAATTGGCATCTCATGAGGCATTTTAATCAAAGGGATAACCCAGTGCAGTTCACCAGAAGCAGACCATACCATAAGAATGACAACGCCCACGTAGAACAAAAAAACTGGACCCAGGTAAGGCAATGGTTGGGCTACCACAGGATAGATAAACCAGTTCTCGTTGGATTAATAAATAACTTGTATACCCAGGAATGGTGCCTGTATCATAACTTCTTCCAACCATCAGTTAAGTTGGTAGAGAAAAAATTAGTTGATGGAAAGCAGATTAAGCGTTATGATACGCCTAAGACTCCTTACCAGAGAGTTTTGGATTCCTCTTATGTAGAAGTCTCTGTGAAATGGACTCTCAAAGAACAATTTGAAAACTTAAATCCTTTTAAACTGAGAAAAGCCATGGAGAGTAAGCTAAAAAATATTTTTCGGGTCTTACGCTCAAAAAAACCACAAGTCACGATACCTTTAACGAAGCTTCTCTCGGGTAACATTTACTAATGAGGCATCAGGTACAGGGCCAAGAGTATAGATTCAAAATAATATCAAATATTAAATATTAAGGATCAAAAATATTCAACATAGTACATTTTCACGTTAACACGTGCAAACGTGTTAACGTTTCATATTCTCACTGTTTACTGTTAACTGCTTATATATTAAATCTGTTTATGTTAATATTGTTTAATGTGCTTCCCCTCATATTTATTTTTTTATCTTTTATCTTTTACTTCTTATTTTTATCCCTGCACCCTTATCTCTAACCCCTATACCCTGTTTTGATTTTTATTTGAATCAGATGCGTTTTATGTTAAACTTACTTCAGAATAAAAATTAAAAACCAAAAGATACAGACTCAAAAGACATGGAAGATATTAACATTATATGCCCGCTGTGTAAAGATGAAGTGATTCTTGATACAACACCTGAAATCGGAGAAATTGTTTATTGCCCCCACTGCCAGGCAAGCCTGGAAGTCTTAAAAACTGTACCTATTACGCTTAAAAAAATCACTCTTGAGGAAGGCTTGTTTACTGAAGAAGAGAAAGAAGAAAAAGAAGATTTAGATAATTTTTAAATTTTAAAATGGATAAATTAACCCCGCGCCTTGAACAGAGAATTGAACTAAGGCTTAAATTGCTGCCTCAATTTTGGCAATTACTTAATCTTATTCAGGTCCCTATAACACAGCTTAAGGAAAAACTTGAACTTGAATTCGAGAAGAACCCGCTGCTTGAGCTGGAAGATGAAGAAGCAGAACCTCCGATTCCTGATGAGGAGGATTTTGAAATTGAAGAAGAAAATATCTGGAGCCAGCGAAAAGATAAATCCTCATCAGATGAAGAGAAAAAAAAGACCTACCTTGAAAGCCTTGTAACTCAACCTGAGACGCTGCAGGAACACCTCTTAAAACAACTACATTTGCACAGTCTTAATACGATATGCTTTCTTATAGCAGAAGAGATAATTGGAAACATTGATGAAGACGGATATTTAAAAATAGATTTAAACGAAATATCCGAAAAGTTTGCAACTTCAGCAAGAAAAGCAGAAAAAATTCTTAAAATAATTCAAAGATTTGACCCTGCCGGTGTCGGCGCAAGAGACCTTAAAGAATGCCTTCTTATTCAGTTACGGCTACGCGGATTAAGCGACCCTTTTTTTAGAGAAATAATTGAACATTTCCTAAACGAACTTGCAAATCATGATTATGAAAAAATTGAAAAGAGCCTTCAAATTTCTGAGCATGATATGCAAAAGTTCCTTCATATACTTAAAAGCCTTGATCCAAAACCGGGCAGAAACTACACTCAAAGTTTCCCAAACTACGCTATACCTGAGATATTCATTGAAACAGATTCTGATGGAAATTATTCCTTAAGAACAAATGAAAAAGACCTGCCCCGCCTTAGGTTAAACAAAAATTACCTAAATATGCTTAAAGACCCTAAAACCGATGAGGAGACAAAGAAATACCTCCGCGAAAGGATGAAATCGGCCAAAGAACTCATTATGAGCCTTGATCAACGGAATAAAACAATACTCAAAATCGCTGATTTTATAATAAAATACCAGAAAGATTTCTTCTCAATCGGGAAAGCGGGCTTAAAACCCCTGACATTACGTAAAGTAGCCGAAAATACAAACCTTGATGAATCAACAATATCCCGGGCAGTAAACGGCAAATATATGGAAACTCCAGTAGGAATTCTTGAGTTGAGAGAATTTTTCTCAAGCCAGGTAAAAGGAACTTCCAGTAAATTCATAAAAGAAAGGATAAAAGAAATTACAGTTTCAGAAAACCCCCAGAAACCTTTAAGTGACATTAAAATTGCTGCTATTCTCAAACAGGAAGGAATTAGCGTGGCGCGCAGAACAGTAGCAAAATACAGAGAAGGACTTAAAATTCTATCGACTAAATTAAGGAGGAGGTCAAATGAAGCTTGAACTTATTAAACACAGAAGGGCACAGATTTTAAAAAAAATGTTCGCGGATATCCACCAGATGTTCTATCTGTGATAATCTCTGTCCGCCACGACTTTTGGCGGGCCTGCCCAACATGGTGTTTGGCGGGTGTGTAATCGTTCTTTTTAATCCGTGTAATCATTTTTATGAATCAGTGTAATTTATATTTTATCTGTGATAATCTGTATAATCGGTTTTATATATCTGTGTTAATCTATGCTCATTAAAGGAGGTAATTGATGGAAGAACTTGTAAGTTTATTCCCGGAAATAATAGGCAACAACAAAAAAGTACAGGAAGTCTTTAAAATTATGGAGAAGGTTGTTAATACAGACAGCACAATTCTGATAAAAGGAGAAACCGGCACCGGAAAAGAGTTAATAGCCAAAGCCCTCCACTATCACTCCAAGAGAAGAAACTCCCCTTTTATTGCAGTCAACTGTTCAGCACTTACCGAGACCCTGCTTGAATCAGAGCTTTTCGGACATATAAAAGGTTCTTTCACCGGGGCAGTTGTCGAGAAAAAAGGTCTCTTTGAAGCAGCAGATAAAGGAACTTTCTTTCTTGATGAAGTCAGTGAAATTTCCCCCGCCCTGCAGGCAAAGCTGCTTAGAGTGCTGCAGGAAGGTACGATTAAAAGAGTTGGTTCGACCAGCGACATAACTGTCGATGTGCGTATTATAGCCGCAACAAACAGGATACTTGAGAAAGAGGTTGAACGCGGCTCTTTCCGGCGCGACCTCTTTTATCGCATAAGCGTAATTGAAATAATTCTTCCCAACTTACGAGAAAGAAAAGACGACATCCCGATGCTGGCAGAACACTTTCTGAATATTTACGCCGAGAAGAACGGCAAGGTAGATACCTTAAAAAGTATAACACCAGATTCCATGAAATACCTTCTTGAATATGACTGGCCCGGAAATATCAGAGAGCTTGAACATGAAATCGAGCGCGGAGTTATAATGTCTGAGGGCCCGAACATTAAACCGGCTGATTTATCCGAGAAGGTAAGAACCGGAGGCGTACAACTTAAACTTGAAGAGATACGAGATAAGAGTCTCAAAGGAGTCGTTGAAATATACGAAAAACGCATCCTTACTGAGATTATGTATGAACTGCACTGGAATAAGTCCAAAGCTGCGCAACTCATGGGCATATCCAGGCAGGCATTAAATAAAAAGATAGAAAAATATGGACTCGATAGAAGGAAGAGAAAAGAGATTTAGTTTTTTTAAAAGATAGTATTATTCAGAGCTAGGATTTTTTCTTACCAAACTTGAAATCTGACATTTACTTTCGGCAGGTATATTATCAAACTCAACACCAACCTCATATCTATTAGTGTGAGAATCGCGCGTCGCCCAGACAACCTTAACTGTGGCTTTTATGTTTGATATATCTATTAAATTCAGATTTACAACAAGTTTGCTGTCTTTAGGTAGGAATCTATCGCATGCAAATCTTATGCCGCCTTCACTGATATCTTTGACTTCAGAATCCATAGGCAGCTGGCCAAACTCGCCGACACCCCGGTATCTCATCGGAAGAGCAAGATTTACTCGAGGCCACCTCCTGCGCTCCATGCCATCATAGTACATAAGCTTTGCTCCTTTTAGGTCTAAGACTCATATCCGCCACTTCTTTCCCTTAATATAAATGTAACATATCTCATAGCAGGTGTCAAATTTTATTACACAATTTTTTGTAATTTAGTTCTCATCTTCTACGCTATCTGCAACCTCTAAGCGCGGGATCTTGAAATCAATTTTTAATATCCCTTTTTCAAAACCAAGCACTAAATCTATCTCTTCCCTATTAATCTGGTATTTTATACTTCCTTGCGAATCGACT
>CAZAPE010000045.1:0-11846 GCA_964487065.1 uncultured Planctomycetia bacterium
TAAGGGCAATTAATAAAGGGTGGAAGTATTGTTATGTCCCTGAAGCAAAAGCATATCATTATCGGCATGGCAGCAGGTTAAATTTAAAATTTATACAGTATCTTTCATTTAGAAACCGCTATTACCTGATATGTAAACATTTTAACTCCAAATTACTTACATCTCTTTTTTTAGCTTTAATATTTTATGATTTGCCGCGGTTTATCTTTATGCTTGCTACAAACTATAAACTTACCAAACAAGCTTTAAAAGAGCTCAAGAGGAAACTATGGACAAGAAAGAGTTAAGCCGCAATCTTAAAAACTTAAAAGACTTAACAGGAAGGAATTTGAAGCTCAAATATGCCTCTGCTTCTCTTGGAATCTTATGGGCAGGATTAATCCCGCTATTACTTATGGGCGCAATTTCATTTGTTTTTATGAGCGTTCTAAAAATTGAGCAGAAAAATTTTCATGTCTTTGTTCTTTCAGGCATAATTCCGTGGTTTTACTTTTCAAATATAATTATTGAATCAACGCAGGCTTTTGTACGTGAAAAATCGTTTATGTCTCAGTTCTCTTTTCCAAAAATACTTTTCCCTCTTTCCATAACACTTGCTAACCTGATTCAACACTTGATAGGAGTGCTCGTTCTAATGCCGCTTTTTGCTTTCTACAATATCTCATTATTGATAAAATTTCCATTTCTGATTATACCAATATTAAGTTTCTCAATATTCCTTGGTGGAATTTCAGTTCTTATAGCTATTACAAACTTATACATACGGGATTTGGAGCATCTACTTGGAATAGTTTTGATGGTTTTATTCTGGATAACTCCGGTTTTTTACCACCCATCGATGATTCCAAAAAAATACAACTTTATGCTCTACTTGAATCCACTCTCATATTTTATTGATTCTTACCGCAGTATATTGCTTAAAGGTTATACGCCGCTATTTTTCAATGCTATTTTAGTCCTTTTTTTCTCAATTATTTTTTATTTATCTGCTTTTTTCATTTATACAAAATTGGAAAAATCAATTCTTAAAAAAATATGAAAAAGAAAATACCGTTGCTCATTTTTATATTTTTTATTTTAGCCTCTTTCCTACGCCTATATAAATTGGGAACACAACCTCTATGGGTAGATGAAGGCTTCAGTTGGTATACGGCTAATTTTTATTCAGCGTCTGAAATTTATATAAACAGGATACGCGCAGGCCATTTCCCATTTTACTTTTTGTTTCTAAAATTATGGATTAACATCTTTGGTGATTCTGAGTTTTCTTTAAGAATGCCATCTTTTTTATGCAGCATATTTACTATGTTGCTATTTTATAAATTGTGCAAGCATACTTTAGGCTCTAAAACTTCAAGAATTCTGGCTTTTTTAATGTTTGGTTTCTCTACTTTTAACATTGAAATAGCCCAGGAAGCAAGAATGTATGCTCCCGGAATGCTTTTGTTTTTATTCTGGATAGATAGTTTAATTTTTACAATTGAGTTTAAAAAGTTAACAATAAAATATATCATAGCAACTATCTTATTTTTAGCAATCGGAAGTATATCATTTCTGCCATTTTTAAGCATTAATCTTTACCTTTTAACAAAAATACGGGAAAAAAACTCAAGATCAATTTTATATGTTAATATTGCAGCTCTTATTCCTTTTGCAATGCTTATAGTTTCACTGTGTAAAAATTCTTTATTTATTGAAATAGCGCTTAAACATCTAAAGTTTAACTATAGTATTTATAATCAATTTATTCTTTCGCTAGGCTGGACATTGCGGTTCTTTAAGGATTTATCAGGATTTAGTTGGGTTGATTTTAATTCAGTATCGCGCAGTATTTTATCATTATATAATTTTATTTTTGTTGTATTTTTTATTTGTGTTATTTGTGGCTTATTGGATCTAAAAACAAAACAAAAAAATCTTTTTTTATTTTTAACCATTATTTCGTTTCTGCCCTTTTTTATAAGCTTTAAGTTTGAAAGTAGATATTTATTCTATCTTCTTCCGATATTATCTATTGGCTTAGCGAGGTTAGTCTCTAACTTTTATGAAAAGAATAAAAAGTATACCTATATTTTGTATATATTATTGTGCTCTATTTATATGATTGATATCACTAACTATTTCGATACTGTCAAAAGCCCCTGGAGGGATGTGGCGCAAAATATAGGCTCTCGTGAGAAAAAAAATGAGGCAATTTTTATTTTTCCCGGTTTTTGTAAACCAGTTTTCGCATATTATTACAAAGGTAACAATACAATAATAAGCCTGAAACCAGAAAAAATACCGCCTTACATTGATAATGAAGGAGTTTGGTATCTTATCTGGTCAAATATCAAACTGCCCTGGTTGGGAGGCATAGAGGCTGAGAAATTCGATAATTATTTAAAATTTTACCTTTCTTCCCATATGAAATCGGAAATGATAGAATATTACAAAAGCAGAAAGGGGACTGTAGAGCTAACACATTATGAATCAGGAAAATAATATAGCAATATCATTTAACAATGTGTTCCAACATTACAGGATAAAATTTTCTTATCCCGATAGAACCCAAGAGAGAGATATAAAGGCACTGGATAATATAAACATTAAAATCAATAAAGGCGAATCAATTGCAATACTGGGACCAAACGGTGCGGGGAAAACCAGCATTTTAAAGATAATTGCCGGAATAATTAAGCCGGATGCAGGAGATGTTGTTGTTAACGGCAAAGTAAGAGGAATATTTGAACTTGGGGCCGGGTTTTTATATGAACTCACAGGATATGAAAATGTAAAAATGATTCTCAAATTATACGATATCGAGGATAAAAACACTCTCGATAAAATAACAGATTTTTCAGAGCTCGGTGATTTTATATATGCGCCATTAAAAACATACTCCCAAGGAATGTATTTAAGACTTGCTTTCTCAACGGCTATTCATACTGATCCGGAAATTCTTGTAATAGATGATATTTTAGCAGTTGGCGATTTTCATTTTCAAAAAAAATGTTTAAGTAAAATGGAAGAAATCATAGCGCAGAACGTTACTTTAATATTAGTAACACATAACTTTAATATGGCGGCATTGTTGTGCAAAAAATGCCTTATATTGGAGAGAGGCAAAATAATTGCCCAAGGTACACCGCAGGAAACACAAAATGCTTTTACCGAAATTTCAGGAAATATCTGGGGTATAGGATGCATAAAAAATGCTAGTATAAACCTTATTTTCAACAACGGCACTTTAGGTGTTAAATACAGAGATTTAAGTATAACTGCTGCGCTTGGTATTTTTGTTACATTCATAAAAAATAACTCTATGATCTACCACTCGGACTTTAGCTGGGAAGTAATTGAAGGTTCCGATACAATAAAAGCTATAGGTTGCCAGGGTAAAACTAAAGCATGCTTTATTACGATAAGCTTAAGTGAAGACTGTGTAGAGTTTTCTATCGTATCCAAAATACCTCAAACAGAGTTTAACTTTATGTTTTCTGAGAATTACAGCATATTTCAAGCTAAGTCGGAATACGCAAAACTCCCTCCCATCATGCAAGAAACGCTGCAAGATTGGCACAAAGAAAAGGAGATTATTTCAAATCACATATCGCTTATACCGCAAGATATAATAAATTATCCTGCAATTGCTTTACTTTCCTATACAAAAAACTCAAAGATAGAATTATTTAACTATTATTACGAAATTCCAGCGAGAATACTTAAAGTCAGTACCACAGAAGCTAATCTGAACTTAAGAATGCTCCTTTCTGATAAAATAAAGGCAGATACAACCGGTATTAAAAATGGATTTTTTCTTGCAGAGTTTATTAACAAAATAAATAATTTATTAATAGAAAAAAAAAGAATCCCAATTCCATTGCTAAGAAAAATAAATTTCTTAAGGCATGGAGAAGTAGAGCCTTTTACAGATTTTGAATGTGAAATATTAAGCGATGATTTTTCTTCATCGTATAAGATGCTAATCCATTTTTTAAATAACAGCTTTTCTGTTTATTTTACGTTCATTATCACAGACAGTAGAATTGTGTTTAACTTTTCGGCCCTTAGCCCCGATGCGCCAAGATTACTTAAAGGAATAGGCCTTATTCTATTGCCAGAGTTCTGCTATAAATATTACTCTACCAACTTCCTGGAGGGCGCTATTGAAGAAGATGCAGCTATTTTAAAGTCGCAGTATATAAAACTGATTTCCGCAGAACAGGAGTATAAAGATATTGAAATATTGACAAATAAACAATCGACAATAGAAATAAATAAAGATATTTACAACCCAGAAAACATAAATATTAAATTTTTTAATAACATCGATAAAACCGATTTTAGTATTGAAGTATTACTATGAAGGAAATTGAACTGAAAAATAATATTTTAAATATCGAATTTCTATTTGGTTATTGTATGTTTTCCTGGAAAAACATTCTTTTAAGCAAAAATTTAGGATTTTATTCAAGCGTTTATCATGAGGGTAAATGGTTCGATTCGCGTTATGCAAATTGGCAAATTATGGACATAAGCAATACAGAATTCATATTATATGGTGAATGGTTAAACTTCCCGCACAGACAAACGTGGCATATAAAACTAAGTGGGAATTCGATTTATTGGGGTATTAAAGGCAACAATCTTGAAGAATTTAAAACAGAAATGATACAACAAAATCTCGCATTTATACCAAGTTACACTCATTGGGAAGTGCGAGATTTCGCGAAAGGCATTTTCCCTGATTTTTTCTCAAATTACAGAGGATTGCTATGGGATAGAATATGGTCAATGCCACAAATTGAAGGAACAGTTGTTTCCTTGTGGTCAGAAAATGAAAACATACCACTCATAAAATGGGAATCAACTCATACTAATAAGGATACGCTTATGGCGATAGAAAATTCAGACGCTAAAGCAGCAGCCCGTATTTTACAAATGCTCTATGTGAATCCGTTTAGTTCCGGAATAAAAGAAGAATCTCCAATACAAATAGGAAGTATACTAAATATAGAATAAGCATGTTTCGCAAGACAATTAAACATCTTAAACAACAAGGTTTAATTATAACTATTATAAAAATATTTGATTATATAAGTTTCAAAAAAAACCTGAAACGCAAACACAGCTTTAATCCAACAGTATTAAATGATAGTTTCTTAAAAATAATAACCAACCCCAAAGGAATAAATGTTTTCTATAAAGATATAAATTTAACTAAAAATATTGGTTTTCATAGTGCAATCAGAAATTTAGAGAGATGGCATGATTCTACGCAATCAGAATGTACTTTCGAAAAAAAAAGCGATTCTTTTATCATAGCCAATATATCTTTATGGAATCTGCCTATTAAGCAAATTTGGAATATTAGTATTGAAAATAACAAAATTAACTGGGATATACTACTTGATGTTGAAAATATTGTTTTTTTGGAAGAATTGAAGTTCGGTGTTATTATAGATCCGCATTACGACATCCTTGAAGTTAATTCAAAAGAAAATTTTCTTCCAGATATACATAAAGAGTGGCAAGCGATTGAGCTATTAAAAGAGAGTAATGTCATTTTAAAGAATAAAAACGACAATGGAATTTATCCCGCTTTTAAATTTTATTTTCAAGGGCACTCAATAGATTTTAATACCATTGTGCAAAATATGGATGCATATTCTGCAGCACGTCTCTTACAAATTGTTTCAACACAAGAGATAGAATATGGATACGGTAAATATAAAATAGCAACTATGACTTTTGAATTCATTCAAGAATAATATGAAGATATTACTTTTAAATATGCCCTGGAAATGTGACGGTCTTTGGGGGATGAGAGCAGGATCCAGATGGCCGCACTTGAGGCACCCGTATGGCGAGAAAGACTATCTGCCGTACCCTTTTTTCCTTGGCTATGCAACAGCGCTTCTGGAGCAGAATGGATTTGATGCCGAGCTTCTAGATGCTATATCAGAACAGATTGAAGTCTGCGATTTTGTCAGCATAATCCGAGAAAAAGATCCTAGCCTTATAGCAGCCGAAGTTTCGACGCCATCATTAAATTATGACTTAGAACTTTTAAAAAATTTGCACAAAATAGCTCCGGTAGCAATTTGCGGCCCGGAGTCTAATGTCAGGGATTTAAAATTCTTAGAGGATAAGCCATTTATTGATTATGTAATGGTTGGAGAGTACGAAGAGACTCTCTTAGATTTAGTCAAATGCATTGATTCAAATGGTGATTTTTCCAAAGTAAAAGGGCTTATATATAGAAAAAACGGGATATTAAATAAAAACAAAATGCGCCCTTTAATAAAAGACCTCGATTCATTGCCATGGCCAACAAGAAAAGGGTTGCAAATGCAGAATTATGTTGATTCCCCAGGTGGCATGCCATTGCCATGCGCACAAATGTGGGCATCAAGAGGATGTCCATATAAATGTATCTTCTGCCTCTGGCCCCATATTATGTACCGCGGAAATACCTATCGCATCAGGAACCCCATTAAGGTAGTTGATGAGATGGAATACCTAATCAAGGAATTGCAATTTAAATCAATATATATTGACGACGATACAGCAAACGTAAATAAGAAGTTTCTTATGGATATAGCTACTGAAATCAAAAAAAGGGGCTTAAGATTTCCATGGGCAATAATGGCTCGTCCGGATTTAATGGATAAAGATTTATTAACTAAACTACGTTCCGGAGGGCTTTATGCGGTTAAGTATGGGGTTGAGTCTGGAGTTCAAGTGATACTTGATAATGCAAATAAAAATATGCATCTTGAAAAAGCAATCAGCATGATAAAGCTGACTAATACGCTTGGAATTAAAACTCACTTAACATTTACATTTGGGTTGCCAGGTGAAAGCAAAGAAAGTATCGAAAAAACCATAATGCTTGCTTTGGATTTAAACCCCTATTCTGTGCAGTTCTCCATCACAACGCCATTCCCGGGCACAAGCTACTTCGAGAGCCTTACAAAATCAGGATGGAAGGGACCTGATGATTGGGGGCTTTTTGACGGCCATAAAGCAGCAATAATAGATTTTAAAGATATCTCATCGCAATACCTTGAGGAATCCTTGAATAGTGCCTATATGAGATGGTTCAAATACAAAAATAAACTTTTAGCGGAAAAATCGGCAATTCAGGAGATAAAGCCTTTCTTTGGTTATGCTAAGCTGTACGGATTTAAATTTGCTTTTGCAAAGAAGCGCAGCTATCTGAATATTAAACGCCAAGTAATAAAAGAAAACGATTCCAATGAAAACCCTCAAGCGGTTAGGAAAAGAAACGAATTATTAAAAGGGATTCTAAGAGGGACCACGGCTTTTTGCGGCCCTAAAACAGCAGTAATAGATATTACTAATAGATGCAATCTTTCATGCGTCGGATGTTGGCTGTATTCGCCTTATTTAGGAAATGATAATGAAGACAAAAAATTATTAGAAAAAACGCTTGATTTTAATTCAATCAAAAAAATAGTTGATGAATTAAGTAAACTTGGGGTTGAAGAGATTCAGGTCTCTGGCGGAGGAGAGCCTCTTATGCATTCGGAATTCATTTCCATTATAAAATATATAAAATCAAAAGATATCAACTGTAATCTTATAACTAATTTCACCCTTTTCAATAAAACAATTATCGATAATTTGATTAAAATAGGCCTTAATGATATTACTATAAGCCTCTGGGCTGGAGATGCCCAAGCATACTCCAAAACCCATCCGGGAACAGCAAAAAACATATTTGACGAAATCGAAAAGAATATAAACTATCTTATATTTTCACGAATTAATAAGACACCTCAAATTAAGATTTATAATGTTATTTCTAAGGAAAATTACCTCAATATTCCATCAATGCTTGATTTTGCATTAAAAACAGCTGTCGATTCCATAGAATTCCAACTCATGTCTCCTATAGAGCAAAAAACAGAACATCTTTTAATAGGCAAAGAAGAAGCCATTCAAATTAAGGAGATGTTTAATAAATTTAAGGAAAATAAAGAATATGTTTCTGAGTTTATATCAGAGGCTGATTTACTTTATTATGAAAACAAAGAACATAAAAAGGAATTGTCTGATTTTGGAAGATTTATAAAAAATAAAAAAGCAGGCTTTCAATTGATAAACGGCCTTAGGATAGCAAAATGCCCTAAAGGCACATACAGCATAAAAAGAGAGGCAATTCCTGAAATAAATGTGAAAAATGTGAAATTTTTCTTTTCTCAAGAGACATGTCAGCAATGCAATTTATATAAAGATTGTTATAACAAAAATAATGAATACCCCCTGGAAGTTTCCCTGCTTACAGTATTAGGTATTGGTACTTTTTTAAGAAGGGTAGATTCAATCACAGAAGAGAAAAACAGTCTTGATGGTAAATTTATAGATTCTTTGCCCTGTTACACAGGGTGGTATTTCACCAGGATAAATATAGATGGAGATGTAAAACCTTGCTGTAAAGCTGAAAATTTAATTCTTGGCAACATAAAAGAGAAAAAATTTTCCCAAATATGGTTCTCCTCAAGCTACGATACTTTTCGCTATAAGTCAAAATATTTTGAAAAAAGCGATTCTTACTTTGATGCCATAAATTGCTATAAAGTCTGTGATAATCTCGGCATGAATTTAGTGCTTCATAAAAATATATTAGAACATACCAAAAGTCAAAAACCGAAAAAATTAGCTTATACTGAAGTAACATACAATAAAAATAAAATAATAATACCTTCTCAAAGCTTTATTCGCGGTAATCTTAACAGGTCAGGATGTATTTTTGGAGAAAACATAACAATAGACGGCGGGGCAGGCTTTGGTTTTGCAGAATACGAATTTAAAGTAGAAACTCCTGCCATTTATGAGCTCTGGAGTAGATATGCAGCCGAAATACCACGGCCAATAGAGATAAAAATAGATGCCAGAAATTTCGATAAAATTATGAAAAATTCAACAGGTGGATGGACAAAAAAGAACCTGAAATTGTTCCACGAAATAGATATATACCTGGAAAAGGGATTACATAAAATAGAGCTGTTTTCTCCCTTATATTTTCCGCATTTTGAAAGACTGGAATTAAAACTTCAAGCAAAAAAATTCTTACAGGGAGATTTCTGTGACCCAGCAAATATATATACAAAAAGAGAACCTTTAAAAATTTTCAGAGAGTCTTTTAAGGTACACGGTTTAAAATTTACATTAAAAAGAACATTGAACTATTTAAAGCCGAAAAATTTTATCAGTAACTATTCGGATATTGTCGGCATTTTCAACAAATCTATTGCTTATAAAGGACCTTTTCATGTTCAAATTGACCTCACGAATAGCTGCAATAACGATTGTATTGGATGCTGGTGCAACTCACCTCTTCTTGAAGAAAAGAAGATGTCTCTTGAGGCAAAAGAGCAGATACTTCCGTTAGATGTAGTATGTGATTTGTTAGATGAAATCAAGGCGTTGGGCGCAAAGGAAGTCTATTATTCAGGAGGGGGAGAACCCTTTACACATCCTGAGATAATAAAGATACTTTCTTACACTAAAAAACTGGGGCTTACATGTTACGTAAACACTAATTTTACACTTCTTACAAAACATATTATAGACAAAATAATAGATATCGGAGTCGACCATCTAACAGTGAGCATTTGGGCGGGAACAGCTCAAACATACGTAAAAACACATCCCAACAAAACAGAGGCTACTTTTAATCAAATTAAAGAAAACCTCACTTATTTAAACAAAAGAAAAAATGAAAAACCTTATATAAAATTATATGAAGTAATATTTAATCTCAACTACAAAGAAATAAAGCAAATGATAGAGTTTGCCAGAGACTCTTTATGCGAATCGGTAGAATTTACGCTGATAGACACAATGCCCGGCAAGACTGACAAACTGGCTTTGGATTCAAAAGAAAGAGATAAAATATACAATAATTGCATAGAAATAAAAAAAGAGATGCTTCCTAATTTTGATTATAAAGGAATCCATCTTTTTAGATTCGACCAATTTTTAAGGAGAATAAGCGATGAAAAAGATGTTTTTAACGCAAAGTATGATAAAAATATCATAGACTCTCTGCCATGTTATATTGGATGGTTATTCGCCAGAATTTTACCTGATGGCAATGTTAATTCGTGCCTTAAATCGCACAGATTTCCAGTCGGAAATTTGTTTGAAAAAAGCTTCTCAGAGATCTGGAACTCTACAAAACAGCAACATTTTAGAAAAAACACACTCTGCTTAAAAAAAGACTCGCAGTTTTTTAAGCTTATAGGAAACGACCCTGATACTGAAGAATCAGGATGTTATAAGAGCTGTGACGACATAGGCAGAAACATCCATATGCATAAAAAGATAATGTCTTTAACTAAAATAGAGTTATTTTTCTTAAAAATTTTTTCTGAGTATAAATCACTTAAACGCAAAATTATAAATAAAAACAATCCGCTACCTTTATTGTATAAAAAAAAGCTTCCCCGCCTATCTGACAAGATAAGGCTTGGAATAATGGACTCCAGGAATGCTTATCAGGGTCCAGAACATGTGGTTATAGATTTAACAAACAAATGTCAGTTGAAATGTATCGGTTGCTGGTTATACTCACCTTTATTAAAAGATCATAAGCCTACCGTAGAACTTTTAAGCGAGGAAATACATTTTGATAAAGCCAAAAACCTTATATACGAAATATCAAAATTAGGCATAAAGATAATACGCTTTACTGGTGGGGGAGAGCCTCTTTTATATAAGGGAATATTCGAACTTTTAGAAATAACAAAATCAAAGGGCATTAAAACATGCCTGACTACAAATCTATATAATCTTAAAAACCCTCAGATAAATGCACTTAAAAAACTAAAAATAGATGAAATAGCCGTTAGCCTCTGGGCTGGAGATCCTGAAACCTATATTAGCATGCACCCGGGAACAAAAAGAGAGGATTTCCAGTTAATCCAGGAGCATCTGATAGAATTAAATAACCATAGGAATAAATCCTCAAAAGTAACAATCGCTAACGTTATAAACTCCAAGAATTGCAATAATGTCTTTGAGATGGCGGAGTTTGCAAGGTCGGTTTCTGCAGATGCAATTTATTATACTTTAGTGGATACATTTATAAATGAAACAGATTCTCTGCTTTTAAACGATGAACAGATAAAAACAGTAAAGTTGGATTTTAAAAAAGTAATAAACCTAATGAAAGAAAGTGATATCGAAATAGAGAATGCTGTTGGATTCCTAGAGCGCCTTGATGCAAAAATCCAGGAAGGCAGATATGATTTGGAGCGAATAGACCGCATCCCGTGTTATATTGGTTGGTTCTTTGCCCGCATTCTGTCTAATGGCGGAATTATACCCTGCTGCAGAGGCGTAGATTATGTAATGGGTAATATAAATAAAAATTCCTTTTCAGAAATATGGTTTTCTAATCAATACAACGGATTCAGGAGTAAGGCTAAAACGCTTAAGAAAAACCACCCCTATTTTAAAAAAATGAGCTGTTATAAGGAATGCGATAACTATATGCACAACGAACAGATGCACAGAAGAGTTCAGTGTATACGAAGCAAATGAGGCTAAAAACCGATTTTCCAAACTATATAATGATTCAGACCACAACTGGCTGTAATGCCAAATGTTTTTTTTGCCCCTATCCTTATTTAAAGAATAATCTAAAACACTATTCAATGCCCGATGAAATATTTGGCAGAATAATCTCTGAATGCAAAAGATACAAAAACATAAAAGTAATAATGCCTTACCTGATGAATGAGCCGCTCTTAGATGTGGAATTACCTGAAAAAATTGCACATATAAAGAAGGAACTGCCCTGGGTTTACGTACATATACTTACAAATGGA
>CAZAPE010000046.1:0-11576 GCA_964487065.1 uncultured Planctomycetia bacterium
AGGGGTCATTTAGCAGAGGCGAAAGCTGCCCGGCGCTACAGTAATTGGCATTCCCCAAATTGGGCTTTAGAACACCCATATAGGTATAAATAGCCTTTCCGGAAAGATTTACTGCAACGTTATAATTCTGATAAACATTTCTGGGATTAAACAACACCGCCTCATTTATATCTTTGATATTTATAAATGTCTCAAGATCTTTATTGGGATAACAGTCGGTCCCGTAAGCAACCGCTTTAAGTTTTACATCCTCGCCTTTAACCAAATCCTCAATTACGTGGCCGCCGCCGTATTTAAATTCCCCGGGATAAATCTTATTCCTGGGATCATCAGCAGGTAAAGCGGCTGCGCCGATATAAATATCTACAGCAGCAAACCCGGCATAAGCTTCGACATCATTTAAAGTTACCTTGCCGCCGCCTATTTTTATTTTAGGCTTGGTATGTCCGATATTTATATAAGCTCCCGATGAGCACATGGGGCCGAAAGTAGCGGTAGTAACAACATCGATATCCTTGGCTGCCTGTTTTGCGCCCTTCTGGGAGACGATACCGATCATCTCCTCAGCGGTCACAACAACAGCCTTACCTTTTTTAATCTTCTCGTTAATCTCCTGAATAGTCTTTGTCATATTTCACCTCCTAATGAGCCCCGACGTAACGTCGGGGCGAATTATACCCCCATGATTTTCCAGAAGGATATCCATTTCCTTGGAAAATCAAACCAGGGGGTACAGGTCCCCCAGCGCATAGGTTTCGCAAGAAACATGCAGGGGGTACAAGTCCCCCACAGGGAGTTTGTAAACCACAATTTTACATTGCACTAATTTTTTTCTTAATCAACTCTTCTGCCTTCTTACCGGAAACAAGCATACCTCCGAAAATAGCTCCCATACGCGGCGAGCCAAAAACGGCGTTTGCTGCCATTCCGCAGACAAAAAGTCCCGGATAAACTTCACGGGTATTAGGTATTATATCTCTTTCTCCCACTTCTGCCCACATAGACTTTTCGCCCACTACCCGACCTGTTTCCGTATTAAGTTTAGGGCCGATTTTTCTTTCTACAATCTTACAGACTTCGGTATCGTGGCCTGTAGCATCAACAACTACTTTTGAACGCACTGTTAAAGGGTCTACATGCAGTTTAGACCATGAAACTGCGCTCCAGTTTAAAACTAAACCTGTTATTTTATCCTTACGTATCATCACATCTTCAACATTCATAAGATTAAATATTTTTACTCCTGCTTTTATTGCTTTTGAGCAGAGAGTAGAAATAGCTTCCAGAGAATCTGCTATATAGAGATCATCTTTATATTTTTTAAGACTAACATCTAATTCATCCATTATAAATTTGGCTTGCTCCTGAACAACAATACGGTTAAACATCATCCCGCCTCCGGGCATCCCGCCGCCGACGCGTAATTGCCGCTCAAAAATAACTACTTTATAATTATTTTTTGCTAAATAATACGCGCAGACAAGTCCCGCTGGCCCTGCTCCGGCAATAGCAACATCAACATCAAACGAATCCATAAAATCCTTCATGAAACTTTCAGTTATTGCCTTGGAAATAATTACCTCATCCATCTAAATCCTCCTTTAGTTTTATTCCTGATTCCAAACAGAAAGATATCTTTCGCCAGTATCTGGAAATACAACCACTATTAATTTATCCCTGTTCTCCTCTCTCTTTGCTACCTCAATTGCGGCCCAGAGAGCAGCGCCACTTGAAATTCCTGCCAATATGCCCTCCTTTCTTGCAAGCATTTTTACAAGTTTAAAAGCATCCTCATCATCCACGGTTATAATCTCATCTATCAAATTTACTTTTAAAACATCCGGGATAAACCCGGCACCTATACCCTGAATTTTATGGGCTCCGGAATTACCTCCTGATATAACTGCCGATTTCTTAGGCTCAACAGCAACAACTCTGACTTCGGGTTTATTCTTCTTTAAAAATTCAGCTATCCCGGTAATTGTCCCGCCGGTACCAACTCCGGCAACAATAATATCTACTCCACCATCAGTATCAGCCCAAATCTCAGGGGCTGTTGTTTCGCGATGAACCTTCGGATTAGATTCATTTTTAAACTGCTGGGGCATATATGCATCAGGAGTATTTTTAAGAAGCTCTTCGGCTTTCGCTACAGCGCCCTTCATGCCTTCTTCCGCCGCAGTCAAAACCACCTCCGCGCCCAGGATGGAAAACAGTTTTCTTCTTTCAACTGACATGCTCTCAGGCATTGTTAAAATCAACCTGTACCCTCGATGCGCAGCGACAAAAGCAAGTCCGATACCGGTATTTCCACTTGTAGGTTCAATCAACACGGTATCCTTGTTTATCAATCCTTTTTTTTCGGCATCAGATATCATAGCAAAACCTATTCTGTCTTTAACGCTTCCGCAGGGATTAAAAAATTCAAGCTTGGCTGCAATTTTTCCCGGCAGTCCTTTGCCTATTTTTTCAAGCCAGACCAAAGGAGTATTTCCTATCAACTCTGTTATATTCAAAGCTATCTTCATAAACTTACCTCCTGTCTATTAAAAAACACGGCTTACAAAACGCGCTTTACCGTCAATGATCTGCAGCGCGCCTTCGGGGCAGTTAGGGATACATACGCCGCAACCGTTACATTTTTCTTCATCTATTTTTATAATCTTTCTTTTTGCCATTTTTAGTTTTTAGTTTAAATATTATACATAACAAGATTATCTTTTTTTTCATTATGCCTGTTTATCATATCGCGAAGCGTATAAGAGCTAAGCGTATCCTTTATATTGCTCTCTACCTGTGCCCAGACGTCGCGGGTAACGCAAAAAGAAGCTCTATTGCATATCGATGACCTCCTGACACAGCCAACAAGGCTTAAATCGCCTTCTAAAACTTCAACAATATCTTTTAATGAAATTTCATCCGGCTGCTTTGCCAAAGTATAACCTCCATGCGCACCCCGGGTAGAATCTACAAAACCTGCAGCTTTAAGTGGTATAATCAACTGGCTTAAATATTTCTCAGATATATCCTGATTTTCGGCGATTACTCTCAAAAGCAAGGGCCCCTTACCGTAATGAATGGCTAAACCAACCATCATTCTTACGCCATATCTGCTTCTTGTCGATAATTTCACCATAACCTCCTAACCCTAATATTTCATGAATATCATGAAATATTCGCCTCCCGAGAAATATCCTTGAGATTTCCGGGACTGAGTCCCCGAAATCTTACTAAATTTCAGGGGGTCGGGGTAAGCCCTAAAGGACGCCCTGCGGGCAGCCCGCATTTACGTTATTTCATATATTATATGAAATAAGCGGGCTAATCACTACTATTACTATCAAATAGGTAGTAATTGTAACATTCCCGATAAAATTGTCAAGAAAAATTTCTCTTTTATGAGTATAAGAGTTGGATAGATTGCTTAACCTTTAATAAAGAACTTATACCGTTTACCGCAGTAAAGCTGGTGAAATCTAGAGTCAATTTCGATAGGTACCGGAAAGAGACTCTTCCTTGGCCCTTGTATAAAAACTGCAACCTGTTTATTCATAACAGAAAACGATATCCAAGTGCCCCTGTAATTAATTCTAAGTTTTATACGCTCCCAGCGCTGTGGTATCCGGGGTGAAATCTTTATGCGGTCTTTTAAGACATCTATCCCGGCAAAACCTCTAACCATTATATCCAAAGACCCGCCCATAACGCCGGCATGAATGCCTTCCGGAGTAGTTCCACCCTGGGTATCAAAAATATCCGACTCCAGAACCTCCTGAAAACGCCTCCAGGTTTCAGATGGTTTATTTAAAAGATGGGCTATATAACAGTGCACGACCTTGCTTAGCGTTGAACCATGCGATGTCCTTTTTATATAATACTTATAATTTTTATTCAGCATCTCTTTATCAAAATTATATCCTAACCTGCGAAATATCTCCTTTATCTCAGATAAAGGTATCAAATAAAAAAACATCAATACATCCGCCTGCTTGCTTATTTTATATTCATCGCATGATTTACCCTCGGCACGCAATATCCTGTCTAAACGCTCTATTTTCTCATAACGCTCCCTGTATTTTTCCCAATCTAACTCTTTCAATTTAAAATAACCTTTAAACTGCGCAATAATGCCATCTTCATTGATAATAACATTCATCTTCTGGACAATATCATTCCAATATTCCAAATCCAAAGGAAGCAAACCGATTTTCTTAAAAAGGAGACGCTTATCTTTCTCGGGAAGCGCAGCAATAATCTCCTTAGCGCGTAAAATCAACCAGACTATCATTAAATTAGTATAGGCATTATCTTTAAGCCCCGGTTTTTCTGAATTCGGATACCTCTCATGAAACTCATCCGGACCCATAACACCTTCGGTATGATATCTGCAGTCAAGAGGATCAAATTTTACAAGACTTGCAAAAAATTGCGTAATAGAAAGCAGGACCTCGGCTCCGTATTTAGCAAGAAACTCCTCATCTTGGGTCCTTACATAATATTGCCAAATATTATAGGCAATGGCTAAAGAGACATGCCTTTGATTCCGGCTGTAATCAGGCCCCCACTCTCCGGACAAAGGATTTAAGTGCACTATCTGCGTCTCTTCATCTCCTATTGAAGCGCTTTGCCAGGGAAACATTGCGCCTTTGTAGTCATTTTTCCTGGCATAACTTCTTGCGCGAGGCAGACGACGATATCTATACATAAGCAGCGCTCTTGAAATCTCAGGAATATGCAGGTCATAAAAAGGCATTGTAAATATTCCATCCCAGAAAATATGCCCCCTGTACGCTTCGCCGTGAAGACCGCGGGCAGGAAGACCTGAATCAAGATTAGTATTATGCGGTGATGCTGTCTGCAGAAGATGAAAGATATGCAGTCTTATTGCTTTTTGCGTAAATGTATCAGAGGTTATCTGTATATCAACCTTTTTCCAAAAATCATCCCAAATATTTGTGTGAGGACGTCTTACATCTTCAAAGCGCGGTACGGCTTTTAAAGAATCTATGGCTGTATTAACAGGGTCTTGGACATCTTTATCTTTGGAAGTATAAATTGATACTACCTTTTCAACCTCTAAAAGGCTGCCTTTAGATACAAAAGCTCTAAAAACCTGTTTAATTTTCTCCCTGCCCTTAGTGAAATGTTTTATGTTTGTTTTTTTCTCTTTACCATTTATAAAGATACGCGTTCTCGCTGCCTGGGCTATCTGGATTTTAGACTGGCTCGTTAGCATAGATAAATAGATACCGTTTGTGCTGAAATTACCCAGGCTTACGGGCAAAAGATGCTTGGAATTTAACTGCCGATAGCGCTCAACTCCGGCATTCAAAACAGCTCCGTTTAACATAGTACGCACTGTAATTAAATCGCTGTAATTTTCAGGAGTTATAACATATTTAATAGCTGCATAATGCGGATTATGCATACTGACTATTCGCGTAGTCTCTATATAGGTACGTTTACCGTTCCTGTCCTGATAACGCAGTTTTCTAGTCAGTACGCCCTTATGCATATCAAGCTCCTGACGGTAGAAAAGAATTTTTGAGCTTGAAGGTGAGAACCACTCCCCATCTCCTATCTTGAAGGTTATAAAAATCCAGTTTGGCAGATTTACCAAATCCTCATTATATATTGTTCTGCCGGCAATATTAGTAGCAAGCTTGTTATATCCTCCGGAAAGATATGTACCGGGATAATGAATTCTGGAGGCTTCAGATTCGCAAGATGCGCCTCTGGTTGCAAAATAACCGTTCCCCAGAGTGCAAAGCGCCTCTCTCAAACCCTCTTCTGAGGGGTCAAACCCGTTATAAATTAATTTCCAAGTTGAATCTTCCATAACAAGACAGTATTCAGTATATAGTATATAGTATTAAGTATGAAGTATTTAGTATGCAGCACTAACTGCAGCAGCAAATAACTTTTTAACATCGTCCGGCGATTTCAGCCAGAAATCAGCAGCAGACGTCCGCAGTCCATCTGAGACTAAAATGCCGCACCCTCTTGTTCTAATAGCTCTAAATGCATCCTCATCGGTTGTATCATCGCCTATATATATAATTGAATAGCCATTGAAATCCAATCCCAGCGCTTCCATCATCCAGCGTATTGCGCGGCCCTTATTCCAATCTATTGCCGGTAATATTTCAAATACTTTCTTGCCTCTCATGATACGTAAATCAGGCTTAGAAGAAACCACCTTATTAGCGAGAGTCTCTATTTCTGCAATATAGCGCTCTTCTTTTACTAGGCGATAATGTAATGCAACGGAAAATTTTTTCTCTTCAACCAGAATACCCGGAATTGAAGATAGCTTTTCTTTAAAATACTTGGTTATCTTCTCAATAAGGGGTATTACTTTCTCTGCCTCTTTTTGAACCATGCTCACTCCGGGCCCTTTGATATCCAACCCGTGATTGCCGGCATAAAAAATATCTTTAATTCCTATAATATTTTCAACATCCTGCCTTCTTCTGCCGCTTACGATTGCAACTGTGTATTTGCGCGCCAAATCTGCTACCGCTTTCTTCATCTCCTGGCTTATAAGGGCATATTCAGGTTTATCTACTATGGGAGTAAGAGTACCGTCGTAATCAAGAAAAAAAACAGATTTTTTCTTGGGCAAGAAAAAATCTTTACCTTTAAGTAAGTAACCTGGATTAAGCAGCGCTTTACTTATTTCCCGCGCGTTAAAAGCTAAACTTCTGTTTTTATCCCAGAACTCAAAGAGACTGACCGGTTTTCTATGAAACCAGCTGTCTATCCAGGAAATCGAAATATCTCCTAAATCCTGCACAACAACATCAGCGCCGTTTTCAAAAAGCTCTTTTTCATTATTCTCCCGCGCAATACCGATAACAAGCCCGAAACCGCCGTTGCGTCCAGCCTGAACACCGCTTGAAGCATCCTCAACGACAACAGAACGCTTTGGAGAAACACCTAAATTATTAGCTGCAGTAACAAAAATATCCGCTTCGGGCTTGCCGTTAAGGCCTAAATCTGCTGAAACTACTCCATCAACCCGGGTTTGAAATAGATCTTCAATCTCAACTGATTTTAAAATCGCTTCGCAGTTCTTGGACGAAGAAGCAACCCCGGTTTTTACCCCAAGATTGCGCAACTCTTTTATCAGTTCTAATGTTGATGTAAAAACCTGGGCTCCCTTGTGCTTAATAAGTTCTACAAAAACTTCATTTTTTTTATTTCCAATACCACAAACTGTCTCTTTATCCTGGGCATCGGATACCTCGCCAAAAGGTAAATTAATTTTACGCGAGGCTAAAAAACTTTCCACACCCTCATAACGCGGTTTACCGTCAACAAAAGGAAGATAATCGCCCTTATGCGTAAATTCACGAAACGGCTCTTTATCTCTTTTTTCACGCAAATGTAAATACTCATCAAATGTTTCTTTCCAGGATTCAACGTGTAAAATAGCGGTCTGAGTGATAACGCCGTCCAGATCAAATATCACCGCATCAAATAAAAGCTTTGACATAGAACCTCCATATCTGTTGTGGTTAAAAATATATTATATAATAAAGAGCGTGATTTTTAAAGCCAAAACAGACCTTTTTAAACATAAATTCGCCTTCAAAAAAGTTCATCATATTTTAGAACTGAAACATCCATCCCTTCACTCATTTCTCCAAAGCCCAACGTTACAAAACAAGCTCGGCTTGTTTTGTAACGTTGTTGTCCGTAGAGAGCGCGCGCGATATGAACGGTAAGATTGGCATTATAACTTTTTAATTTATTTATTACTCAACTCGTCTTTAAGAATACTCTCAACTTTTATACAGTAAAACAGATTATCTAATACAACTTCCTCGACAGAATAAAAAAAATGTCTTATACTTGTAAAAAAGGAGAAAAAAAATGTTTATAAAAAAATATTTAGTTTTAATTATTTTGATTATTTTTTCTCGGCCTGCAAATTGCGAAATTAGAAAAATAATCTACTCTTTTGATAAGGAGTTTCCGCCTTTTTCCTACACTGAAAACGAAAATATTACCGGATTTGATATTGAAATAATTGAGGCAATTTTCCTTGATAGTTCTTTTGAATTAACAAAAAAACCTCTGCTCTGGGAAGAGGCGCAGAGAGAATTAGCCGAAGGCAACATCGACATAATCTCAGGAATAGATAAGACCGAAGAGCGGCTTAAAATCTATGACTTCTCGGATTCTCCGATCTCGTTTGATAAAGTTACCGTATTCGTAAAGGAGAACAGCAATATCAGCAACTCTAAGGACTTAAAAGGAAAAACCGTTGCGGTTCAGAAGAGCACATCGTATCAGGAGCCGCTTCAAAAAATTGACGATATCCAGCTTGTCTTCTTTGACAGCGAAAAAGATGGTTTACTTGCTCTTGCAAACGGCAATACAGATGCATTTGTCGGAACTGATAAAACAGCCTCTTTTAATATCAAAAAACTGGGCATTAAGGGCATAAAAGGATTAAGCACGCCTCTTGAGCTCAGCTTTCTCTATTCTGCTGTACGCAAAGGAAACCGTGACCTGCTTAATGTATTCAACAAAAGTTTAAAAAAATTAAAGAAAAACGGCATATACGATAAAATTTACAGAAAATGGTTCGTGCAGGAACTAACTTCTTTAGAGATTGACAGTCTGCTGCAAAATGCAAAAGAGGCATCAAAGAATGCTTACGCTCCTTATTCAAATTACAATGTCGGCGCCGCCGTTATTACAAAATCAGGTAAGATTTACAGCGGATGTAATATTGAAAACAGCCTTTACGGGCTGACAAGCAGCGCGTTAAAGGTAGCTATTCTAAAAGCAGCCTCTGAAGCCGATACGGACATAAAAGCGGTAATCTGCATACTTCCAGACGGCAGGCTCACTCCCCCGGCAGCTGATGAAAGACAAATTGTCTACGAATTTGGCAGAGGTATACTTGTTGTCGTAGAGGAAGAAAAAGGAATATACAAAACAGAGATGATATCGCAGTTTTTACCTTTCGCTTTTGAGCTGCGATAAAAAATCTTACTAATATTAACCTCGCTTATAAATTCCTAAAACTGCAAAAAGCATCGAAAGAGTAGCTAAGAAAAAGATCTTGTAGAGTAGAAAATCGCTTATATTAAGGGATGTAAATTTTGATATGTCGTAAAAAACATAAATCCCAAAGGTAAGTGCAATGCCATACCCGTAAGACTTCTTTTTAAAAATAACAAGCATAACACCGATAGCTGCTATGATAAGCTCTAAGAAAATTGAAACAACATGTAACGTGATCATTCTTAGCCTCCTTTTTTTTAAAAAATCTTTAGATTTATTTTACTATATATATTCCCAAGTTAAATGTCAAACAACAACATTAAAGCTAATTTATTTCCAAAAAACACTTGCTTTTTGCAGATAGTAATGTATCCTTAAATTTTAGATATTCATACAATATAAACAATGTTATTTAACTCTTTAGAGTTTTTTGCGTTTTTTGTAATAGTCTATGCATTATATCTGATTCTCAAGCAAAAGTGGCAGAATAGAATGCTGCTTGCTGCAAGTTATATATTTTACGGCGCCTGGGACTGGAGATTTCTATCTCTTATCTTTATATCCACAGTTCTGGATTATTTCTGCGGATTAAAAATTTCTAACTTAAAGACCGCGCCAGCGAAAAAAGTTTTTTTGTCCATCAGCATATTCGGAAACCTATTTATTCTGGGATTCTTTAAATATTATAATTTCTTTACCTCCTCTTTAGAGATTTTATTATCCCGCGCAGGGCTCTCTATTCAACCGCACTTTTTTAATATTATCCTTCCAATCGGAATATCTTTTTACACTTTTCAGACAATGAGCTACACAATAGATATTTATAGAGGAAAACTCGAGCCGACAAGAAAATTTCTTGATTTTGCTCTTTTCGTTGCATTTTTCCCGCAACTTGTAGCAGGCCCGATAGAAAGAGCAAAAAATTTATTGCCTCAAATTTTAGGCGAAAGAAAATTGACCTTAGATAAATTTTATACCGGCTGCTATCTGATATTTTGGGGCCTTTTTCTTAAAATGTTTATAGCGGACAACCTTGCTCTCATTGTAAATCCAATTTTTGCAAATAAATCAACATACTATGGCGCTGAAGTTTTAATCGGATTATACGCTTTTTCTTTTCAGATATTCTGCGACTTTGCAGGATATTCAAATATTGCAAGAGGACTGGGCAAGTTGATGGGATTTGATATAATGATAAACTTTAATTTGCCCTATTTTGCAACCAATCCCAGGGAGTTCTGGCAAAGATGGCATATCAGTTTATCCAGCTGGCTTAAAGATTATCTCTATATACCCTTAGGCGGAAACAGAAAAGGAGCGTTAAAAACATTCCGAAACTTAAGCCTAACAATGCTTCTTGGCGGACTTTGGCACGGAGCTAACTGGACATTTATTATTTGGGGAGCATACCACGGTTTGCTTCTTGGCCTACACAGAGTTTTAGGTCCTCTATTTGGAAAAATAAAATTAAAAAGAAAATCGTTTATCCAAAAAGTATGGCTTCCTGTAAAAATTATTATATTTTTTAATATTATATCTTTAGGCTGGCTTCTGTTTCGAGCAGAATCAATAAGTCAGGCCTATAAAATGCTTACAGCCATTATTTTTAATTTTAATTCTCCTCCGGGAGTAAATTTATTTAAATATGCTCAAGCAATAACATTTTTTACTTTTATACTCATTCTGGTACAGATATTTCAATACAGGAAAAACGACCTTTTAATTATTTTAAAAACAAATATATTCTTTAGGGCCCTGTTTTACCTTGTTTGTTTCTACCTAATGCTAATATTTGCCGAGAAAAGCGCAAATGAATTTATATACTTTCAATTTTAAGAAATTATCTAAAAAGAAAGGTATGGCTTTTTTTATTTTCCTTATTCTTTTTCTTACTATCGAAAGCTCCATCTATATTACCTTCTCAAGATGCATAACCAACCCAAGCATACTGCAGATAAAGACAAAAATGCGTTTAGCAAAAAACTCATATACTAAGAGCGATATTCTTATTTTTGGCGATTCTTCAGCTGCAGGAGCCATACAGGCAAATAAGTTTAAAGAGCATTTAGGTCTTTCTGCCTTTAACTTTTCTCTTTTCAGAGATACTTCAATTGCAAGCTCTTACTTTATCCTGAAAAACTACCTGCGTTATAATGGAAACCCGCGCTATATTATTTTAATGTACGTCTATGATTCCTGGCACCAAGGCCTTGAAGAAAAACATATAGCCCAGGTTTTAATGACAGGATTTCTTGAGGATGTGCTTAAAGATACTGCTTTCGCAATAATTTTTACAAATGATAAAAAACATATTAAATATTTACTGGATTATGCCCTGCCTTCTCAGAGGTATAAATTTGAAATAAAAAGATGTTTTGCTTCAGAAAATTTTATCAAATATTTAAGAGAATGCTATTTAAGAGTAAAAGATACGGATACGGAAATTTTATTAAGCAGAGGCAGTACTTTTTACCGCAACTCTAATTATGAAGCTGTGCTTAATTGCTTAATTTACCATAAGGAATTTATAGCTCAGAGTAAATTTCATATCTCCA
>CAZAPE010000047.1:0-11494 GCA_964487065.1 uncultured Planctomycetia bacterium
TGTTTACGTGTGGCTTCGTGCGTTCAAATTTTTCTTTTGCCATCTTTCACCTCCATTTTTACACCATTTGATTTAGTCAAATAAATCATTTATTTAATTTTCCTACTATTTTTTCTGCAATATTCTGCGGCACTACATCATAATGGGAAGGCTGCATCACAAACATCGCCCTTCCTTGAGTAAGTGAGCGGATAATTGTAGCATAACCGAATAATTCTGACAAGGGGGCAAAGGCTCTTACAATTTTTATATTCGCACGCTCAGTTATGCTTTTTATATCTCCACGGGATGAATTTATATTTCCTAAAACTTCTCCAAGATACTGCTCTGGAGTAAACACTTCAACATCCATTATAGGCTCCAGCAACACTGATTTTGCGCGTTTTAAACCTTCCTGAAAAGCTATGCTCGCCGCCATCCTAAATGCCAACTCTGAAGAATCAACCTCATGAAAGCTTCCGTCTACAATTTCTATATCAACATCTATGACAGGAAATCCTCCCAATATTCCGGCCTCGGAGCTGGAATTAATTCCATTCTTCACAGCCGGTATAAACTCTCTTGGAATAGCGCCACCTTTTATTTTATCTTTTATTACAATGCCACTACCTTTTTTACCGGGGCGAAGTCTTATAACCACATGCCCATATTGACCTCTACCGCCAGTTTGCTGCACAAACTTAGTCTCTGCTTCGGCATACACTGTTGTAGTTTCTTTATATGCAACCTGAGGCTTACCAACATGCGTTCCGACATTAAACTCCCTCTGCAAACGATCCAGAATAATCTCCAGATGCAGTTCGCCCATCCCGGAAATCAGAGTCTGCCCGGTTTCATCATTGTAAGAAACCTTAAACGTTGGATCTTCCTCGGAAAGTTTGGCCAATGAAATTCCTAATTTATCCTGATCCACCTTTGTCTTGGGTTCTATTGCCAGAGCAATTACAGGCTCCGGGAAATGCATACTCTCAATCAACAGCGGACTATCCTCATCCGTAAGTGTATCCCCGGTGACAGTATTTTTTAATCCTACAATAGCAACTATATCACCGGAATATACCTCATCGCGAGGCTCCTTTTTATCGGCATGCATCTGCAGCAATTTGGCAACTCTTTCCCTTTTGCCCTTTGCTGCGTTATATATAAAGGAACCTGTTTTAATACTACCAGAATAAATCCTGACATAATTTAATTTTCCGACAAAAGGATCAGATATTATTTTAAAACATAAAGCCGTAAGAAGACCATCATCCTTAGCCTCTCTTGACTCTTCAAGCTCGGTATCAGGATTAATACCTTTTACCGCAGGTACATCTATAGGCGAAGGAAGGTAATTGCAAACTGCATCTAAAAGGCTCTGAACACCTTTATTCCTAAAGGAAGTACCGCATAATACCGGAACTATTTTACAAGCAATAGTAGCTTTTCTTAGTATCTCTTTTATTTTCTCTTCAGAAACGCTCCTTGCATGTATATAGGCGTCTAAAATTTCTTCATCATATTCAGCAAGCTTTTCTATCATCTTATCTCTATGTTTTTCTGCCTTAGATTTAAGATCTCCAGGGATATCCCGATATTCAATAATCTTACCCATCTCATCATTTTGTATAACTGCCTTCATACTTATAAGATCGATAATCCCTTCGAATAAATCTTCACTACCTATCGGAATTTGAACTGCCACCGGATTAGTCCCCAGCTTTTTTTTCATTTCTTTTAAACAACCATAAAAATCCGCTCCGGTCCTATCCATTTTATTTATAAAAGCAAGTCTTGGAACCTGATATGTCTCAGCCTGTCTCCATACGGCTTCAGACTGAGCCTCCACACCTTCAACAGCACAAAAGATAACAACAGCACCATCTAAGACTTTAAGAGACCTCTCGACCTCGGCAGTAAAATCTACATGCCCCGGAGTATCTATTATATTAACTCTATTACTTTTCCATATAAAAGTAGTGCATGCGGAGGTAATAGTTATACCTCTCTCTTTTTCCTGCTGCATCCAATCCATAGTAGTCGTACCGTCATGGACCTCGCCCATTTTATAAAGGATACCGGAATAATAGAGCATTCTCTCTGTGGTAGTTGTTTTGCCAGCATCTATATGCGCTATAATTCCTATATTCCTTATTTTGTCTATTGCAGTTCTTCTCATATATCCTTCTCTATTAATAACTCCGCTATTTTTTTTGCGTTTACCATTTATAATGCGCAAAAGCCCTGTTTGCCTCTGCCATCTTATGAGTATCTTCTCTTTTTTTAACTGCAGCACCTTCTCCTCTATACGCATCCAAAATCTCTTGAGCCAATTTTTCTTGCATTGGCCTCCCCTTTTTGCCGCGGGCAGAAGCACGCACCCAACGTAAAGCTAAAGATAGAGCTCTCTCCTGAGGCACCTCTGCGGGAACCTGGAAAGTAGCACCGCCGACACGCCTTGGTCTTACCTCAACGCGCGGCTTAATATTATCTATTGCTTTTAAAACAACCTCTAACACCTCTTGGGTTTCTTCTTTATTCAACTTCTTCTTTACAATATCAAATGCACCATAAATAATATTTTCTGCCGTAGTCTTCTTCCCATCCCAGGTCATCATATTTATCATCTTCTGAACCAATGCGCTTTTATATATAGGATCTGTTTTTATTTTTCTATGCTCAGATCTTCTCCTTCTCATAATCTCTTTCCTCCGCTGAGTATTGCTATTTTAATAATCATTTTATTCATTAAATTTTATAGTTTATTTTTTCGGCCTCTTAGCTCCGTATTTGGAACGCGACTTCCTTCTGTTTTCCACTCCTGAAGCATCAAGAGTCCCCCTGACGATATGGTATCTTACGCCCGGTAAATCCTTAACCCTGCCGCCGCGTACAAGCACTATCGAGTGTTCCTGTAAATTATGCCCTTCACCCGGTATATATGAAGTAACCTCAATGCCGGTTGTAAGCCTTACCCTGGCTACCTTTCTTAATGCAGAATTAGGTTTCTTGGGCGTCATTGTCCTTACCTGCACACAGACACCTCTCCTCTGGGGACAACTTTTTAAAGCCGGTGATTTTCCTTTTTTTACTTTTTTTGTTCTTCCTAATCTAATAAGCTGTTGAATCGTAGGCATACCTACGCCTCCTTCTTCTTTACTAATTCGATTTCTCTATGTGCCTTATAACCTGTCCCTGCGGGTATTAAATGACCCACTATGACATTTTCTTTTAAACCTTTTAAGTTATCCACTCTTCCCGAAGTAGCTGCATCAGTAAGAACACGGGTTGTCTCCTGGAAAGATGCTGAAGCGATCCAGCTCTCAGTAGTAAGCGAAGCCCGCGTGATTCCCTGTAATATCAAGCGGCCTATAGCAGGTTTGGAATTCTTTTTTATTACACGTTCGTTATCTTCCCTGAATATGAATTTATCCACTTCCTGTCCATAAAGAAAAACTGTATCTCCAGGGTCTTCAATCTTTACCTTTCTGATCATCTGTTTAATAACAACCTCTATATGTTTGTCATTTATCCTTACACCCTGCAAGCGGTATACTTCCTGGACTTCATTGATAAGGTACTCCTGCAGCTTCTTCTCTCCGCAGACGTTCAATATATCCTGGAGAACTAAAGGCCCGTCTGTTAGCGCTGTCCCGGCTTCGACATAATCGCCGCGGTATACATTCAAATGCTTACCGTGAGGAATTATATACTCTTTAACCATGCCTGTTTCGCTTCTGACGACAATCTTGCGCTGTCCTTTTTTAAATGCACCAAATTCAACTATCCCATCAATTTCGGATATTATAGCCGGATTTTTGGGGCGTCTGGCTTCAAAAAGCTCAGAGACACGAGGTAAACCACCGGTTATATCACGTGTTTTTATTAACTTTCTTGCTGTTTTTGCAAGAGCATCTCCAGCCTCTACCTTCTGTTCATCTTTTACCAGAATAATCGCTCCCGGCGGAAGAGGATAAAAACCGAGAACCTCTGTTCCATCATCGTTTAGAATTAATATCTGAGGATGATAATCTCCTTTATATTCAATAACAACAAGCCTTGTATGGCCGCTAACTTCGTCATATTCCTCTTTAACGGTATGCTCTAATTCAATATCTTCATATTTTACCGCTCCGGAAATCTCTGTTAAAACAGGCGAAGTATAGGGGTCCCATTCGGCAAAAACCTCTCCCTTCTTTATTGCAGCGGTATCTTTAAACTTAATTATAGAGCCCTGAGGAAGAGCAAATCTTTCAAGCTCACGGCCTGTCTCATCATTGATACTTATCTGTCCATTTCTATTTAAAACTATATAGCTATTGGCCTTTTGCGCTATTCTCAGGCTATGATACTTTATAAATCCATCATAACGAGCCTGGACGTAAGACTGCTCAATAATCCTTGTTGCAGTACCACCGATATGGAAAGTTCTCATAGTAAGCTGAGTTCCGGGCTCTCCGATAGACTGTGCTGCAACTATACCAACAGCTTCACCTAACTCGGCAAGTTTTCCGGAAGATAAATTCCTACCGTAGCATAGACCGCAAACTCCGTATTTAGTTTCACATGTAAGAACGCTTCTTATTTTTATCTTTTCTATACCAAGCTCTTCAATCCTCATAGCTACATTTTCGTCTACCAGCTCTCCGGCTTTAACAATTATCTCATCAGTAATGATATCAACAATATTATCGCACGCAATTCTTCCGACAATCCTCTCTCTGAGCGGAACAACCACTTCATCGCCTTCGATAATAGCAGCGACAAATATTCCGTTTACTGTTCCACAATCAAGCTCAGTAATTAATACATCCTGAGCAACATCTACAAGCCTTCTGGTCAAATAACCGGCATCGGCTGTTTTTAAAGCAGTATCAGCAAGACCCTTTCTGGCGCCGTGTGTGGAAATGAAATACTCCAAAACAGAAAGTCCTTCCCTGAAGTTTGCAGTAATAGGATGCTCGATAATTTCACCTGATGGCTTAGCCATTAATCCTCTCATACCGCAAAGCTGCCTGATCTGCTGCCTGGAGCCACGGGCTCCGGAATCAGCCATCATGAAAGTGGGGTTAAAACTTTCCATCTCCTTAAACGTAGCATCCTCAATAATGTCTGTTGTATGTGTCCAGATATCTATTACCTTGTTATATCTTTCACCGTCTGTTATAAATCCCTTCTTATATTCGCTTTCAACCTTAAAAACTGCATCGCGCGATTTCTGAATAATAGTTTGTTTGCTTGGAGGAATGCTTAAATCATTAATACCCATGGAAATACCTGCCAGCGTAGAATATTCAAATCCAAGTTTTTTCATTTTATCCAAAAGTTGTACTGTCTGATGATGACCGCTCCTTTTATATACATCCTTAATAATTTCGGCCACTTTACCCTTGTTTAAAACTGCATTTATGAAAGCTATACCAGGCGGCATAATATCATTAAATAAGACTCTTCCTACTGTTGTATCAACTAACTCGTTATTGAGCTTTAGTTTTATCTTGGCATGCAAATCAATTTCCTTATCGTTGTATGCGTAGATTACCTCCTTAAGAGAAGCAAACATTTTACCTTCCCCTAAACGCCCTGCACCTTCCTTAGTCATATAATATAGCCCCAGTACAATATCCTGCGTAGGAGACATAAGCGGCCCGCCGTTTGCCGGTGAAAAGAGATTATTTGAAGCAAGCATTAAAAGCCTTGCTTCCATCTGCGCTTCAAGCGAAAGCGGCACGTGTACAGCCATCTGGTCACCGTCAAAATCAGCATTAAACGGAGTGCAGACAAGAGGATGTACTCTTATCGCTTTACCTTCTATAAGTTTCGGCTGAAAAGCCTGTATTCCCAGCCTATGTAATGTTGGAGCGCGGTTTAACAGAACCGGATGGTCTTTGATAACATCTTCAAGTATTTCCCATACCTCTTCAGTAGTTCTTTCGATAATCTTTCTGGCGCTCTTAATAGTGTGCACATGTCCTCTTTCACGCAATTTTCTCAAGATAAAAGGTTCGAATAACTCTAACGCCATAATCTTAGGTAAACCGCATTCATAGAGTTTCAATTCCGGGCCTATAACAATGACGCTCCTTCCGGAATAATCAACTCTTTTCCCGAGAAGGTTCTGACGGAAGCGGCCCTGTTTACCTTTAAGCATATCAGCAAGTGATTTTAAAGGCCTGTTGCCATGCCCCATAACAGCTCTGCCATGACGGCCATTTTCAAAAAGTGCATCTACAGCTTCCTGTAACATTCTCTTTTCGTTCCTTACAATAATCTCAGGCGCTTTTAATTCTATTAATCTCTTAAGCCTGTTATTCCTGTTTATCACTCTGCGATAGAGATCGTTCAAATCGCTCGTAGCAAATCTGCCACCCTCAAGAGGGACCAAAGGCCTTAAGTCCGGAGGAATTACCGGAACCATCTCAAGAATCATCCACTCCGGCTTATTTCCAGAACGTCTCATCTCATCGACAACATTTAATCTCTTAATCTGTTTCTTGGGAATCTTATCTATAGGAATACCCTTGAGCTTCTGTTTAATATCTTTAGAAATTTTACTGAGATCCATGTCTTTGAGGAGAATCTTAATTGCTTCGGCACCCATTTTGGCTTTAAATTTATTGCCATGCTTTGATTTCATCTCCTGATATCTGGCCTCGGTAAGTAGTTCCATTTTTTTAAGGGAGGTCTCATCCGGATCCAATACTATATACTCCTCGTAATATATAACTCTCTCAAGCTCTCTAATGGTTAAATTAAGCATGGTTCCGATTCTGGATGGCAGAACTTTCCAGAGCCAGACATGGACAACCGGAGCAGCAAGGTCAATATGCCCCATTCTTTCGCGCCTGACACGTGAATGCGTAACTTCGACTCCGCAGCGATCACAAACTACACCCTTATACTTAACTCTCTTATATTTTCCGCAGTAACATTCAAAATCGCGGCTGGGCCCGAATATTTTCTCGCAGAACAAACCGTCTTTTTCTGGTTTGAAAGTCCTATAATTTATTGTCTCAGGCTTTTTTACCTCACCGTGCGACCATTCCTTTATAACTTCAGGTGAAGCTAATTTAATACTTATGCAATCGAATTGATCTGGATGTTTATACATTTTTCACCTTCTCCCTTTTTTTGCCCTTCTCGCTGCTTTTTGCATCTTTCTCTTTTTCAGTCCGAACATCCAAAACCAAACCCTGAAGCTCTTTGAGCAACACATTTAAAGACTCAGGAGTACCATGTTGAAAAGTAGTCTCGCCTTTTACGATAGACTCATACACTCTGGTCCTTCCCTGAACATCATCGCTCTTAACAGTTAGCATCTCCTGGAGCGTATATGCAGAGCCATATGCTTCAAGAGCCCAAACTTCCATCTCTCCAAACCTCTGACCTCCAAACTGTGCCTTTCCACCAAGCGGCTGCTGCGTAACAAGAGAGTAAGGTCCGATAGAGCGAGCATGAATTTTATCATCAACCATATGCACTAACTTCATTATATATATATATCCCACTGTTATTTTCTGATCAAAAACCTCGCCGCTTCTGCCATCGTAAAGAACAATTTTACCATCTTCCGGCAAATTTGCTTCTTTGAGTAAACTCTTTATTTTCTCTTCACTGATACCGGCAAAAACAGGGCTGGCAACGTTAATACCTAAGACCTTCGCTGCCCATCCTAAATGCGTCTCAAGTATTTGACCGATATTCATACGCGAAGGAACACCAAGAGGATTAAGAACGATATCAACCGGCGTGCCGTCGGGTAAATACGGCATATCTTCCTCCGGAACTACAGTTGAAACAACACCTTTATTACCATGGCGGCCGGCAATCTTATCTCCGACAACAATTTTTCTTTTACTTGCCACATAAACAAGAATCTTTTTCAAAACTCCCGGAGGAAGCTCGTCTCCCTTTTTTATCCTGTTTATTTCAGTCTCCATCTCATAAAGCACTTCTTCTATCTGGTCATCATATAATTTTATAACCTTAGCAATCTCATCTTCTCTCTCCTCATCAACTGAAAGCTTAACTACATCCAAATCGCAGCGATCTAGATTTTTGATATGCTTAGAAGTTATAGCTACACCTTCCGGGATAACTGTTTTACCGCTATCTATATCCTGCAGGGGAGCCGCAAGCTTCTTGCCCAAAAGAAGGCTTTCTAATCTTTGAATCTTCTCATTCTGCAACTGCTTTATTTTAGTTTCATACTCTTTCTTTAACGCTTTAATATTTCTAAGCTCCCTACTTTTTTCTTCCTTCGTGAGCGTTGCACCCTCCTTGCGGGTAAATACCTGGACATCTATAATCACTCCGAAAACTCCGGGCGGAACTTTCATTGATGTATCTCTAACATCACCTGCTTTTTCACCGAATATAGCGCGCAAAAGCTTCTCTTCAGGAGTAAGTTCTGATTCTGTTTTCGGTGAAATTTTGCCTACTAAAATATCTCCGGGATTCACTTTCGCGCCAATCATAATAATTCCGCTTTCGTCTAAATTCTTAAGAGCCTCTTCGCTGACATTGGGAATATCACGGGTTATCTCCTCAGGACCCAACTTTGTTTCTCTGGCTTCAACTACAAATTCCTCTATTTGAACTGAAGTAAAAACATCGTCTTTAACCAGCCTCTCAGAAATTATTATTGCATCCTCAAAGTTGTATCCACGCCAAGGCATAAATGCTACAAGAACATTTTTTCCTAAAGCAAGTTCTCCATTTTTTGTTCCTGAACCGTCGGCGATAACATCGCCTTCTTTTACCTTGTCTCCCACAGAAACAATCGGCCTCTGATTAATACAAGTGTCTGAATTTGTACGGCTAAATTTTATTAAATTGTATTCCTGCGAACCTATAGCTATCTTACCGGAGTCAACGTAATGAACAGTTCCGTCTTTCTCCGCCAAAACTAAACATCCTGAATCCTCTGCCGCTTTTCCTTCAAGTCCGGTTCCTACAAGTGGCTCTTCGGAATCAAGCAGCGGAACAGACTGCCTCTGCATATTCGCACCCATAAGTGCACGGTTTGCATCATCATGCTCAATAAAAGGTATCAAGGACGCTGAAATACCTACTATCTGCTGCGGAGAGACATCCATAAATTCAACGCTTTTAGGATCAGCTTTTATAAAACTGTCCTTATACCTGCAGAACACTTCATTATCAATGAATTTGCCATCATCATCCAATCTGGCATTAGCCTGCGCTATAACATATTTGTCTTCTTCGTCTGCAGTAAGATATTTTATCTCATTAGTAACTCTTTTGTTTACTGCCTTTCTGTAAGGAGTTTCAATAAAACCTAACTCATTCACGCGTGCATATAAAGCCAATGATGTAATAAGACCAATGTTAGGACCTTCGGGGGTTTCAATCGGGCATATTCTTCCGTAATGCGAATAATGCACGTCTCTGACCTCAAAGCCTGCTCTCTCCCTATCCAATCCTCCGGGACCAAGAGCGCTAAGACGCCTTCTATGCGTAAGTTCAGCCTGGGGATTTGTCTGATCCATAAATTGAGAAAGACTACCTCTACCAAAGAAGTCTCTTATTAAAGCCGATATCAATTTTGAATTTATTAAATGGTGAGGCATTACAGATTCCATATCGTAAATTGACATTCTTTCACGAGACACGCGTTCAATTCTCAGGAGTCCGATTCTGAACTGCTCCTGAAGAAGCTCGCCTACTGTTCTTATTCTCCTATTGCCAAGATGATCAATATCATCAGGCTCGCCTTCACCGTGGCGCAATTTTAATAAATATTTAATTACTTCTATAACCGTTTCTTTATCTAAAGTCCGTTTATCAAGGCGCGTTTTCATGCCCAGCTTTCTGTTGATAATATACCTGCCTACTTTCTGAAAATCGTATCTCTTTGGATCCAGGAACAACCTCTGGAAATATCCTTCGGCATTTTCAATAGTTGCAGGATTACCCGGCTGCATTTTTCGGAAAATCTCAACCAGCGCCTCTTCTTTGTTAGTAGATGAATCTTTCTTGAGAGTATTTATAATTTCTGCAATATCTTCCTTTACTATTACTACCTTTTTGAAGTCAAATTTCTCTAATCTCTGAACATGACTCTGTGTAACTGTTTCGTATTTCTCAACTATAACTTGTCCTGTTTCTTGATCTTTAAGTTCTTGCGCCAGTATTTTCCCAATTACATGCTTCCAATGACTGCGGCGCTCAATAGCGATAGTCTCTGTGCCGCCAAAACGCTCAATTATAGCCTCATCTGTCGAAAGACCAAATGCGCGCAATAGAACAGTTATAGGGAATTTTCTTCTTCTATCTATATAAACATTTAGAACTTTTGATTGATCAAATTCCAACTCCAGCCAGCTACCGTAATAAGGAACTATTCGTGTTGTGTAGGAAACTTTTCCGTAAGGCTCAACAACCTCTTCAAATGTTACTCCAGGTGAACGATGCAATTGATTCACAATAACTCTCTCATCTCCATTTAAGATAAAAGTCCCTTTAGGGGTCATATACGGCAAATCGCAAAGATAAACCTCCTGCTCCCGCGACTCCTTCGGAGTTCTAAGCCTGACTTTTATTCTTAAAGGCACAGAATATGTAAAATCCTTTCTTTTGCATTCCAGCATAGAATGTTTCGGCTTCCCTACCATATAATAGAGAAACTCAAGACGATAAGTGCCGTCATTACTTTCTATCGGGAAAGTCTCCCTCAATACCGCTTCAAGCCCTTGATATTTCTTTTTCGTCTTAGGTGCATCTTCTTGTAAAAAATCAACAAACGAAGACACCTGAATATCAAGCAGGTTAGGTATCTTTATAGGGAATTTCAGATTTGTAAAACTGCGCCTTTTACCCATCCATTTCACCCCTTATTTTTATTTTAACTCTACTTTTGCTCCTGACGCTTCTAACTTTTTCTTTATCTCTTCAGCCTCTTCCTTTTTAACTCCTGTTACTACTGCCTTCGGTGCAGATTCAACCAGATCTTTTGCTTCTTTTAATCCCAAATTGGTAACCGCACGCACTTCCTTAATAACCTGAATCTTATTGCTCCCAATTTCAGCAAGAACAACTTCAAAAGTGGATTTCTCCTCAACCTCTCCTGCAGCAGAACCCGCTGCTCCTTGCGCAACCATTCCCATAACAGGCATTGCAGCTGAAACACCAAACTTATCCTCAAGCACCTTAACCAGATTAGCCAACTCCATAACAGAAAGAGACTCAATAACATCGATGATTCCCTGCTCTTTCTTGCCTATTTTAGGAGTTGAATCTTTCTTCTCCTCCTGCAAAACATCCTGTGTTTGTTTCTGATCATTTTCTCCCATTTTTCTACCTCCTTAATTTAAGATTCTTTTTTTTGTTTTATTTGCCTGAAAATATTAACTAAAGATACAAGATTTCCTTTAAGAGCATGCACAAAATTACTAAGCGGTGATTTAATAAGACTCGTCACCTGAGTATATAAAACCTCTTTTGAAGGAATAGCTGCAAGTCTTTTTATGCTTTCCTGATCTAAAATATTATT